>CAVKCU010000247.1:0-2862 GCA_963654645.1 Clostridiales bacterium
GGATGTTGAAGCCGTGTGCAAAGGCCAGTGCCTTGCCCTCGGTCATGTAGGGAGCAACCTGGGTGTTGTAGATATCGGCGCACAGCTCATCGGGCACCAGCATCATGACAACGTCACCGGCCTTGGCAGCCTCTTCCACTTCCATCACCTTGAAGTTTTCGTGGGTGGCAGCGAACTCAGAAGCCTTTGCCCAGTGGGCAGAGCCCTTGCGCAGGCCGACCACGACATTGACGCCGCTCTCGGCCAGATTCTCAGAGTGTGCATGACCCTGGCTGCCGAAGCCGATGACAGCGACGGTCTTGCCGTCCAGCACGCCGAGGTTGCAGTCGGAATCGTAGTATTTCTTGATAGCCATAATCGTTAGTCTCCTTTTACTTTTTCTGGTTGTTTTATCTTCCGGTCTTGTATGCTCTGTTCTATCTTTCGCTCACCCTGAGCGGAAAAGCAATGTGATTTATGCCCGTCTTGCGCCCGGCGGGGGCAGCTGGACGGAGCGCACCTCCTGCGGCGGCTTCTGGATATGCTGGTGCATCCCGCCGCGCTCCAGTGCGGTAACGCCGGTGCGGCACTGCTCAAGGATGTTGTAGCCCTCGAACATTTTCAAGAATGCGTCCAGCTTGTCCGGCCGGCCGATGAGCTCGAACACCATGCTGTCCGGGGAAAGATCGATGATCTTTGCCTTGTAGATGCAGGCGATCTCCCGCAGCTCCGTGCGGTTGTGCACGTCCGATTCCACCTTGAGCAGCAGCAGCTCCCGCTCCAGCGATTTTTCGCTGTCCAGCACGAATACCTGCCGGGTGACCTCCAGACGCTCGGTCTGCAGCACCAGCTGCTGCAAGGCCTTTTCATCGCTGGTAATGGTCACCGTGATGCGGCTGACTGCCGGGTCGTTGGTGGCGGACACCGTAAGGCTGTCGATGTTGAAGCCGCGGCGGCAGAACAGGTTGGACACCCGGGCCAGAACGCCGCTCTGGTTGTCCACCAGCAGGCTGATGACCCTGCGCTGATCAGATTCCATGATGCTGTGTCCTCCTTATTCCATGATGATGTCGTTGATATCGCCGCCGCCGGGGATCATGGGCAGCACCTTTTCGTCCTTGTCGATGATGCACTCGATCCAGGTGGGACCCTTCTGCTGCAGGGCATCTGCAAAGGCTTCCTGAAACTCCGGCAGGTTGGTGCAGCGGTAGCCCTTCAGGCCAAAACCTTCTGCCAGCTTGACAAAATCCGTCTTGCGGTGGGGGTCGGTCTGGCTGTAACGCTTGCCGTAAAAGCTGGTCTGCCACTGGCGCACCATGCCCAGCACCGAGTTATTGAAGATGACCGTGATAATAGGCAGCTCGTAGCTGACGGCGGTGCAGGCTTCGTTCAGGTTCATGTGGAAAGAGCCGTCGCCGGTAAACATCACCACACGCTGCTGGCGTCCCAGTGCCATCTGGGCGCCAATGGCGGCACCGTAGCCAAAGCCCATGGTGCCAAGGCCGCCGCTGGTGATAAAGCCGCGGCTCTTGGTGTGGCGCAGGTACTGCGCCGCCCACATCTGGTGCTGACCCACATCGGTAACATACACAGCCTCGGGGCCGCACTGGTTGCACACCTCGCCGATGACCTGATGGGGCATCAGCCGGGTGGGGTCGGACACGGGATGGTAATCCTGTGCCTGCCAGCTCTGGATCATCGTCATCCAGTCCGGGTGCTTGGCGGGCTTGATCTGGGGCAGCATGGCGTTCAGCACATAGGCTGCATCGCCCACGATGGAAAGATCCACATCCACGTTCTTGCCCAGCTCGCTGGCGTCAATGTCGATCTGGATGATGGTGGCGTTCTTGGCAAAGGTCTTGGGGTTCAGCGCCACCCGGTCGGAAAAGCGGGTGCCCACCGCGATGAGCACGTCGCACTCTGCCACTGCCCGGTTGGAGGTGTAGCAGCCGTGCATACCCAGCATGCCCAGATTCATCGGGTCGCCGTAGGGCACAACGCCTGCAGCCATCAGGGTGTAGGTGGCGGGAATCTCCGCCTTGTGTAGCAGATCCCGCAGCGGCTGGCAGCTGGCTGCACTGCGCACGCCGCCGCCAAAATACACCAGCGGGCGCTGTGCGGCGTTGATGAGGTCTGCCGCCCAGTGCACCTGCTCCTCATTATAGGTAGTCACGGTGCGGATGGGCTCCGGCTGCTTGGGGGTAAACTCGCATACCGCTGCAGTCACGTCCTTGGGGATGTCCACCAGCACCGGACCCTTGCGTCCGCTCTGTGCAATGCGGAAGGCTGCCCGCATGGTGTCAGCCAGATCCTCTACCCGGCGCACCGTGAAATTATGCTTTGTGATGGGCACCGTGATGCCCTCGATGTAAGCTTCCTGAAAGCTGTCCTTGCCGATGCTGCCGGTGGGCACGTTGCCGGTAAAGGCCACCATGGGCACCGAGTCCATATAGGCGGTGGCAATGCCGGTGACCAGATTGGTGGCACCCGGGCCGCTGGTAGCCAGCACCACGCCGGTGCGGCCGGTGGCGCGGGCGTAGCCGTCCGCTGCATGGGCTGCGCCCTGCTCGTGGGCGGTAAGCACATGGGTGATGCGGTCAGCATTCTTATACAGCTCGTCGTAAAGGTTCAGCACAGCGCCGCCGGGGTAGCCAAAAAGAGTGTCCACTCCCTGCTCGCACAGGACCTCTACAAAGATCTGAGAACCATTCAACTGCATGGTGTTGCTCCTATTCCTGTTCCACTTCTTATCCATTCCCTCAGGGAGAGCTTTCGAAAAAGAAAAAGCCCTTGTCCCCTGCTTGTTTCAAGAGACAAAGACCTTGTAACATCAAGCTCTCTGCGGTACCACTCTCGTTGGCGTGCTGTGCACACCCTCTCACG
>CAVKCU010000248.1:0-2860 GCA_963654645.1 Clostridiales bacterium
GCGGATGATCGCGCAGGATATGCGCGGCAGCGGCGTCCACGCCGCCATGCTGGCACGGCAGGGCATCATCTCGGAGCAGGACTGCACGGATATCCTCAGCGGTCTGGCTTCCATCGCGGACGATCTGTCCAGCGGTGCGCTGACCATCGACCCCGCCGCCGAGGACGTGCACACCTTTGTGGAGCAGACCCTGACCGCCCGCATCGGAGATGCAGGCAAGCGGCTGCACACCGGGCGCAGCCGCAACGATCAGGTGGCGCTGGATATCCGCCTGACTTTGCGGGATTACAGCAAGACTTTGCAGGCCTACATCGTGGAGCTGGTGCGGGTGCTGTGCAAAAAGGCAGCGGAGAACACCGCCGCCGTCATGCCCGGCTACACCCATCTGCAGCGTGCCCAGCCCATCACCTTCGGTCATGCGCTGATGGCGTACGCTTCTATGCTGCTGCGCGACCTTGACCGCTTTGCAGACGCCACCGCCCGCATGGACAGCCAGTGCCCGCTGGGCTCTGGCGCTCTGGCAGGCACCACCTACCCGCTGGACCGGGATTTCACCGCCGAAAAGCTGGGCTTTACCGCCCCCTGCGCCAACAGTCTGGACGGCGTGTCCGACCGTGATTTCTGCATCGAGCTGGCAAGCGCCATCTCTATCTGCATGATGCACCTGTCCCGCCTTTCGGAGGAGATCATCCTGTGGTGCAGCTGGGAGTTCAAGTTTATCGAGCTGGACGATGCCTTTACCACCGGCTCGTCCATCATGCCCCAGAAGAAGAACCCGGATGTCACCGAGCTCATCCGCGGCAAGACTGGTCGTGTGTACGGCGATCTGAACACCCTGCTGGTGATGATGAAGGGTCTGCCGCTGGCATACAACAAGGACATGCAGGAGGACAAGGAGGCCATTTTTGATGCAGTGGACACCTTGGAGCTCTGCCTTAAGACCATCACCCCCATGCTGGATACCATGAAGACCCTGCCCGCCAATATGCGCCGCGCCGCCGCAAAGGGCTTTATCAACGCCACCGACTGCGCCGACTACCTGACCAAGAAAGGGATGCCTTTCCGGGATGCCTACAAGCTGACCGGCTGCATGGTGTCGGACTGCATTGCCGCCGACAAAACGCTGGAGGAGCTGACCCTGACCCAGTTCCAGAGCTACAGCCCGCTGTTCGGGGCCGATATCTATGATGCCATCGACCTTGTGCACTGCTGCGAGGGACGCACCAGCTACGGCGGGCCCAGCGCCGCCAGCGTCCAGCGCCAGATCGCGCTGGCAACGGCGCGGCTGGACGCGTGGGAGGAGGAAAACGCATGAAGGTAAAGGTATTTATTGATGGCTCTTCCGGCACCACCGGTCTGCGCATCGCCGACCGTCTGGCAGCACGCCCGGAGATCGAGCTGCTGTCCATCTCTGCCGAAGGGCGCAAGGATGTGCACGAGCGGGCAAAGGTCATCAATTCTGCCGACCTTGCCTTCCTCTGCCTGCCGGATGCAGCCTCCAAAGAGGTGCTGCCCCTGCTGCGCCCGGACGTGAAGGTGCTGGACACCTCCACCGCCTTCCGCACCGATGCCGCATGGGACTACGGCTTCCCGGAGCTGAAGGGGCAGAAGGCAAAAATTCAAAACTCTTACCGCGTGGCGGTGCCCGGCTGCTATGCCAGCGGCTTTATCAGCATCGCCCGCCCGCTGGTGGAGCTGGGGCTGGTGGCAAAGGATTATCCCTTCAGCTGCACCGGCATCTCCGGCTACTCCGGCGGCGGCAAAAAGATGATCGCGGACTACGAAAGCCCCGACCGCCCGGCGCACAGCAAGCTGGATGCGCCCAAAAGCTACGGTCTGAGCCTTGGTCACAAACACCTGCCGGAGATGCAGCAGATCAGCGGTCTTGCGCATACGCCGATGTTCGTGCCGGTGGTGTGTGATTACTACTGCGGCATGCAGGTGCTGGTGCCGCTGGATCTTGGCCTTGCGGGCACCACTGCCGAAGCCGTGGCTGCCGCCCTCGCGGACTATTACAAGGACGCCGCCACCGTCAAGGTGCACGGGCTGAACGAGCCGCTGCCGGAAAACGGTCTGTACTCCAATGCCATGGCAGGCACCGACCGCATGGAACTGTACCTGACCGTGAACGCCGCCGGGGATCAGATGATGCTGGTCTCGCTGTTTGATAATCTGGGCAAGGGCTCCTCCGGTGCCGCCGTCCAGTGCATGAACCTGATGCTGGGTCTGGAAGAGACCAAGGGCTTGGAATAAACTTGTTTTTCTTTGTGGGAAAGGAAAATCGTTATGCAGTATAAGGAAGTTGCGGGCGGCATCTGCGCGCCCAAGGGTTTTGCCGCCGCTGGTGTCCATTGCGGCATCCGGGCAAATCACAGCGAAAAATACGATCTGGCGCTGATCAAGGCCGAGGTGCGCTGCGCCGCTGCGGGCGTGTACACCACCAACAAGGTCTGCGGTGCGCCCATCAAGGTGGACCGCGCCCATCTGGCGGACGGCTATGCACAGGCCATTTTGGTCAACAGCGGCAACGCCAATACCTGCGCCGCCAACGGCGTGGCGCTGGCAGAAGAGTGCTGTGCCCTGGTGGGCAAGGCGCTGAACATTGACGAAAAGGACGTTCTGCCCGCCTCCACCGGCGTCATCGGTCAGCCCATGGTCATCGACCCTTTTGCCCGGGGAATCCCGGCGGCGGCGGAAAAGCTGGCTGCCACCGCGCAGGGCAGCACGGACGCCGCCACCGCCATCATGACCACCGACACCCATAAAAAGGAGTACGCCATCCAGTTCGAGCTGGGCGGCAAGGTGTGCACCGTGGGTGCCATCGGCAAGGGCAGCGGCATGATCGCCCCCAACATGGCCA
>CAVKCU010000249.1:0-450 GCA_963654645.1 Clostridiales bacterium
CTCCAACGCCAAGGAGACCAAGAGCCGGGGCGCAAAGGTCCTGCTCTTCACGACCAAAGACGCCGTGGTGCCGGACGGTGTGGCAGACTATGTCGTCCGTCTGGACGATTACGACGACCTGCTCATGCCGCTGCAGCTCATCGTGCCGCTGCAGCTGTTCGCCTACTATATGGCAGTGCTGCGCGGCTGCGACGTGGATAAGCCCCGCAACCTGGCCAAGAGCGTGACCGTGGAATAAAAACAGACGCCTCCGGATGGAGTGTGCCCCTCCCATGGAATAGGGAGGGCGCGCAGACCGTCCGGAGGCGTTTTGAATGGACAGCAAACAAAGGCCGTTTCCGTGCATTGTGCAGGGGAGCGGCCTTGCGTGTTTATGTCTATTTCCACCCTCTCGCGGTGGGGTCCAGCATTTCGGCGGCGGAGTAGACCAGCGCGTTGCAGATGGCGGCG
>CAVKCU010000249.1:460-2853 GCA_963654645.1 Clostridiales bacterium
TTCCTACACTTGAAAAGTGCGAACATAAAAACAGTTTCATCCATATCCTCCTTGATGAATTCCGATTTGCTGAACTAAGCCGAGTATACCATACCAGCCAATGAAAGTATACTCCCTCTAGGGGGATTGACTGAAAAAAGCGTTTGAAGCACTCCGCAGAGCACTTCAAACGCGAACGATAAAAATATTATTTCCATCCCCGGTCGGTGGGATCCAGCATCCCGGCGGCGGAATACACCAGCGCGTTGCAGATGGCAGCGGCAACGTTGCTGCCGCCCTTGCGCCCCATGGCAACGATGGCGGGCACGCCGTGGGAGGTGCACACCTCAAACAGCCGCTCCTTGCTCTCCACCACGTTCACAAAGCCCACCGGCACCCCGATGACCAGCGCAGGGCGCAGCCCGGCGGTTTCAATCAGGTCGGCAATGGTCAACAGAGCCGTGGGGGCGTTGCCCACCGCAAGGATGGCACCGGGGTGCTCGGCAGCGGCTCTTTGCATGGACGCTACCGCCCGGGTGGTGCCGTTGGCCTTTGCCAGCGCGGCCACCTCCGGGTCAGCCATGTAGCACAGCGCCGTGCCGCCCAGCCGCGCAAGCCCCGGCTTTGTAATGCCGGAAAGCGCCATGTTGGTGTCGGTAACGATGGGTGCAGCAGCCTGCAGTGCAGCCACGCCCGCCGCCACCGCGCCGGGGGTAAACCGCAGGTTGCGGGCGTAGTCGAAATCAGCGGTGGTATGGATCACCCGCTTGACCACGGCGGCAGTCTCCGGCGGCGGGGTCAGACCCATTGCGTCCAGCTCTGCGGTGATGATAGAAAGGCTTGTCCGCTCAATGTCGGCGGGCAGATGGTGCTGCGGGGTCATAGGGTGTTCCTCCTTTCCAGTCCCATGGCGGCGTACAGAGCGTTCATGTCCAGCGCCCGGCGCACGCCGTCTGCCAGCAGGTCAAACTGCTGCTGGCGGTATTCTGCCATAGAGAGCAGCGGCGCACTGGCAGGGGAGATGCCCTTGCGGCTGCACAGCAGCTGCACCAGCTTTTCGGTCAGCTCTCCGGTATCGAACAGCCCGTGCAGATAAGTGCCCGCCACGTTGTCCTGCACGCAGCCCTCGGCGCTGCCGTCCGCAAGGCGGCAGAAGGGCACGCCCTGCACAGCAGTACGCCCGGTATGGATCTGGTAGCCGGTCAGCACTGCCCCTGCCAGCTGCGGCGCGGTGACGGTGGCGGTGTCCTGCGTGCGATGCTTTGCGTCCGTAAATACGGTCCGGGTGGGCAGCAGCCCCAGCCCGCGCACGGTCTGGCTGTGTCCGCTCTCGGTGCCCTCGGGGTCGGCAAGGCTCTCGCCCAGCATCTGGTAGCCGCCGCACACGCCCAGCACCGGCGTGCCGGAGGCTGCCAGCTTTTGCACCGCACTTTCCAGCCCGCACTGCCGCAGCCAAAGCAGGTCGTCTATGGTGTTTTTTGTGCCCGGCAGAATGACCACGTCCGGCGCACCCAGCTGCCGGGGGCTTTGCACATACCGCACACTCAGCAGCGGGTGCTGTTCCAGCGGCATAAAATCCGTAAAATTAGAGATATGCGGCAGCCGCAGAATGGCAGCATCCAGCGGCTTGACGGTGCTGCTGCTTTCCAGCCGGGAGGAGAGGGAGTCCTCGTCCTCGATATCCACCCGCAGGTAGGGCACAACGCCCAGCACCGGCAGATGGGTCTTTTCCTCCAGCATGGTAAGGCCGGGTTTCAGGATGGCGGCATCGCCCCGGAATTTGTTGATGACCAGCCCCTTGATGCGTGCCCGCTCGGCGGGTTCCAGCAGTTCCACCGTGCCGTACAGCTGCGCAAACACGCCGCCCCGGTCGATATCGCCCGCCAGCAGCACCGGTGCATCCACCAGCTTTGCCAGCCCCATGTTGACGATATCGTCCGCTTTTAAGTTGATCTCTGCCGGGCTGCCTGCGCCCTCAATGACGATGATATCCACCTCTTGAGCCAGACTGTCGTAGGCGGCTAAAATGTCCGGGATGAGGCTCTTTTTCAGCTTGAAGTAGGCGGCTGCGGGCATCTGTCCGCGCACCTCGCCGTTTACGATGACCTGACTGCCCACATCGCTGCTGGGCTTGAGCAGAATAGGGTTCATGCGCACATCCGGTTCCATGCCGGCTGCCTGCGCCTGCACCACCTGCGCACGGCCCATTTCCAGCCCGTCTCGGGTGACAAAGCTGTTCAGCGCCATGTTCTGGCTTTTAAAGGGGGCTACCCGGTAGCCGTCCTGTGCAAAAATACGGCACAGCGCGGTGCACAGCAGACTTTTGCCCGCCCCGCTCATCGTGCCCTGCACCATAATGCATTTTGCCCGGCTCATGTAAGCACCTCCTGTAAGGCTTTTAAAAGCTGCTGGTT
>CAVKCU010000250.1:0-2824 GCA_963654645.1 Clostridiales bacterium
TTAGGTATCGTCGGCCTGCCCAACGTGGGCAAGTCCACTCTGTTCAACGCCATCACCTCCACCAAGAATGCGGAGGCTGCAAACTATCCCTTCTGCACCATCGAGCCGAACTCCGGCATCGTGGCGGTGCCGGACAAGCGGCTGGACAAGCTGGCCGAGATCTGGCAGACCAGCAAAAAGACCCCCGCCATCGTGGAGTTCGTGGACATTGCAGGTCTGGTGAAGGGTGCAAGTCAGGGCGCCGGCCTTGGCAACAAGTTCCTTGGCCATATCCGCGAGTGCGACGCCATCGTGCATGTGGTGCGCTGCTTTGACGATGACAACATCATCCATGTGGTGGAGGACGTGACCAAGGCCGAGGCCGTGGACCCCATTGCCGATATTGAAGCCATCGACTACGAGCTGATCCTCTCCGACCTTGAGGTGGTGCAGAACCGCGCAGGCCGCATGGCAAAGGCTGCCAAGAGCGGCAACAACAAGGGCGCTGCCGCCGAGGCCGCATGGCTGCAGCAGCTTGCCGACCATCTGAGCACCGGCAAGCCCGCCCGCAGCTTCGATTTTGACCCCGCCGACACCGAGCAGCAGACCGTGCTGCACGAGATGGGTCTGCTGAGCGCAAAGCCGGTGCTGTACGCCTGCAACGTGGGCGAGGACGACCTGATGGAGGGCATCGAGAACAACAAGTACGTCCCGCTGGTGGCTGCCCGCGCCAAGGAGGAGGGTGCCCGCTACATCCCCATCTGCGCCAAGACCGAGGAGGACATCGCGGATTACAGCCCCGAGGAAAAGAAGGCGTTTCTGGCGGAGATGGGCATCGAGGCCAGCGGTCTGGACAACCTCATCACCGCCAGCTACGACCTGCTGGGCCTGATCTCCTTCCTGACCGACGGCAAGAAGGAGTGCCGCGCATGGACCATCCGCAAGGGCACCAAGGCTCCGCAGGCTGCCGGTAAGATCCACAGCGACTTCGAGCGCGGCTTCATCCGCGCCAGCGTCATCGGCTACAGCGATCTGGAAGCTAACAACTTCGACTACGCCGCCGTCAAGTCCAAGGGTCTGCAGCGCACCGAGGGCAAGGAGTACGTTGTCAACGATGGCGATGTCATCGAGTTCCTGTTTAATGTTTAAAGAAATTCGCCCTCTCAGGCGCTCCCGCGCCAGCTCCCCCAAAGGGGGAGCCAAGGTCTAAAGCTTGTTGCTAAAGTATTAGGTATAAAGAGAAAGTTTCCGGAGTGCTCTTGGCTCTCCCTTTGGGAGAGCTGGCAAAGCCGACAGGCTTTGACTGAGAGGGCGAGGCCGCTGAAAAAAGAAGCAATCCTATCATAAAAGGAGCTTACCATGATCTTTGGTATTATGGGCGCTATGCCCGATGAAGTAGACCAGCTGTGTGCAAGGCTGGAAAATGTCACCGTTGAACCCTACGGCGGCGTGGAGTACCACAAGGGTACGCTGGCTGGCAAGCAGGTGGTGGTGTGCTGCGCCGGTATGGGCAAGGCCAACGCTGCCGCCACCACACAGGTGCTCATCACCAAGTTCGGCGCGGAGAAGATCATCTTCTCCGGCATTGCCGGCAACATGACCAGCAAGATCGGCATCGGCGATGTGGTCATCGGCAAAACGGTGCTGTACCACGACGCCCAGCTGGATATGATCTGCCAGAACCCGCCCTTCCTGAAAGAGTACACCGGCGACCCGGAACTGATCGCCGCCGCCGAAGCCGCCTGCGCCGAAGCCGGGGTAAAGGCACTGGTGGGCAAGATCGCCACCGGCGACCTGTTTGTGGGCGACAGCGAGACGAAAGCTGCCATTGAAGCCAAGTGCGCCCCGGACTGCGTGGAGATGGAGGGCGCTGCAGTAAGCCAGATCGCCGCCAAGAACGGCGTGCCCTGCGTCATCCTGCGCGCCATGAGCGACAACGCCGACGAGGACGGCCACGAGGTACTGGTGGTGAAGAAGTTCTCCATCGGGGAGTATGTCGCCACTGCCACCAAGATCGTGGCAGCGATGGTGGAAAAGCTGTAAAAGCGGCGGATCTGCCGCGCACGGCAAAAACAAGCTTGCATTTGGGGAGTCCTGAAAAAAGCCTGCGGGCGTTTCAGGGCTCTTTTTTTGCAGATAGCAGCCTTGTATTCTGCCCTATAAAGGCGTATACTGGGGCAAAAAGGAGGCGTTTGCCATGTGGTTCGTTTACGCGCTGGGGTCTGCGGTGTTCGCTGCCCTTACCTCGATCCTGGCGAAGATCGGCATCGAGGGGGTCAACTCCACCCTTGCCACCGCCATCCGCACGGTGGTGGTGCTGCTGATGAGCTGGGGCATGGTGTTCCTTACCGGCACCCAGACCGGCATTGCGGATATCTCCCGCCGCAGCTGGCTGTTTCTGGTGCTGTCCGGTCTTGCCACCGGTGCAAGCTGGCTGTGCTACTACCACGCCTTGCAGGTGGGTGCAGCGTCCAAGGTAGTGTCTATTGATAAGCTCAGCGTGGTCATCACCCTTGCACTGGCTTTCGTGGTGCTGCACGAGCCCTTTACCGCCAAAAGCCTGATCGGCTGCGCCCTCATCACCGCCGGTACGCTGTTTATGGTGCTGTAACGAGCGGGAATGCGCTCCGGGGCACCCCCTCAGTCTGCTCACTGCGTTCGCAGCCAGCTCCCCCAAGGGGACGCCTAGCCCTCTCAGGCGCTCCCGCGCCAGCTCTCCCGAAGGGAGAGCCAAGGTCTAAGGCTTGTTGCTAAAGTATTAGGTGCAATGAGAAACTCTCCCTCCACCGCTGAAGCCGTCCCCTTGGGGAAGGTGGCATCGCCGCAGGCGATGACGGAAGGGGTA
>CAVKCU010000251.1:0-2802 GCA_963654645.1 Clostridiales bacterium
TGGCAGAGGTGATACTTTCCCGTAAAGTCTGAAAGGCAAATTCGCCCATGACTTTTATCCCCCTTTTTTCCTTCTATACGTTCTTTTTTGCTGCACGCAGTCCGCAGCCGCTGCCAGTGCAGCTGCAGACCTGTATTGCGTGCGCTTATAAGGATACCACGAAATGGTGGAAAAATAAAGTTTTTCGGGGAAAACAGACGTGTGCGCAAAAATACTCTTTTCCGCCACTGCCTACGATGATGGCATCTCCGGGAAGAAAACCCTCTCAGTCCGCTTCCGTTGGTCGCGTCCAGCTCCCCCATCGGGGGAGATGGCATCGCGCAGCGATGACGGAGAGGGTTCCCTCCCCTTTCGTTCGCAGAATCCTGCACACAAAAATGCCCCCGGAGGGCTTTGCTGCAGCTCTCCGGGGGCATCCTATGTACGTTATGCCTTGGCGCACACGATTAGCATTTTACTCGATCTCGATCAAGTTCGGGTTCTCAGGCAGAGCCTTCGTCTGCTGCGGAGCGGGCAGCTGGATGTGCAGGACACCATCCTCGAACTTTGCGTGGATGTCCTCCTTCTTCACTTCGCCCACATAGAAGCTGCGGGCGCAGCTGCCGGAGAAGGTCTCGCGCCGCACATAGCGGCCCTTGTTGTCCTTTTCATCATTGCTGTGGCTGCGCACTGCCTGAATGGTCAGGTAGCCATCGTTCAGATCCATCTGAACGTCCTCTTTCTTGCAGCCCGGCAGGTCAACGTCTACTTCGTAGCCGTTGTCCGTCTGCTTGACATCGGTCTTCATCATGTTTGCACCGCGCTTACCAAAGGTGTCGCGGGCTTCGCGGTTCATCGCACGCTCCAGTGCACCCTCGTTCCAGAACGGATCAAAGAGATCATCGAACAGGTTCTCATGAAAAACAGTCGGCATAAACATAAAACATACCTCCAATCCCGGCGTTCGGGTCGGGTATAAAATTACGTTTTGAAGCTCCTCGCAAAGGGCTTTCCGGGGAGCCTTGTGGCTCTCCTTTTGCCCTTCCTCCTGAGCACGCCACTGTTATAACACCAGCTGTTAGCAATGTCAAGCGCAGAGTGCTAAAATTCATAAAAGAATAATACTTTTGTCACAGCTTCTGCAATTTCTTCAAAAATATCGCGCAACAGCGTGTTTATTATGTCGCAAGCGGAACAAGTGCTCCTTGGATATACCCCGCAAAATACGCAACGCCTGTGCTTACAGCAATGCAGACGCCCCACAAGACCCATGCGGCAGGCTTTTTGCCGGTCAGCCTATGCATAGCGTTCCAATACTCCATGTTGCACCATACAAGCGCCGCCGAGAACAAGACTGAGAACCACTGCGCACGGAAGGACAGCGCCATGCTGAGAAGCAGATAGTTCGTCAGCGTATAAAACAGGCTTCTGCCCACAATTTCCGGCACGCTTGAATGCTTTTGCTGCATCTCGGTCACCCGTCTTTCCGTTCAAACCCCAGATAGCGCGTGCCCTGAAAGCTCAGCTTTCCGGTGTCACCCTCTACAAGCATTCCGTAGTCCGAACCATCTACTTCAAGTTCCATGCGGTCACCGCTTTCCACCTGAAAGGTCACATAATAGGTGGTGAACGTATGCGCCATCGCCTTGTCCGTATGATGGCGGGAAACGTTCATCCTCTTTGCCGCCACCGTTGCCGGGACGGTAAGGCGCGGGGACGCATTATTTTTGCTCCATGTGCGCAGGTTGCTCACCAGGGTAAACAGGATCATGCCCAGCACCACCAGAAATACCAGCGGGAACAGGATGCTGAAAAACGCGTCAAACCCACTATAAAACATATCAGCCCTCCAAAATTTCCTCCAACAGCTGCTTTACGTCCTCCAGAAAAGCGTCCTCGCCAAGGGTGTTCATTTTAAAGAATACCGCCTGACTGCCGCCCGCTGCAATCGCCGACAGCCGGATGGGCTCGTCCCCGTTCTGGAACAAAGTCAACGTCAGGCTGAGACGATTACCGCCCACCATGCTATACCGCTCAAACACCCGCACGCTGCACCGGGCGCTGCCCTCCTTGAAGTCGCTGCCGGCTTCCAGCTCTGCCGACCAGCTGCTGTCCGGGATGGCGCGTTCCAGCTTGCGGAGCAGGGTGTCGAAGCTCTGGTCGCGGATGGTCTTTTCAAAAATAGCCATAGCTGTCTCCTTTTGCCAAATGCAGTCCCTTTACCTTGAATACGAATGAGAGCGGGCAGCAATTGCAGCGCCCGCCCTTATTTTACCACTTTTTTCTACCGCTGGGAAGGTCTGCCGCACATAGATTTCTATTTGTGAACGAGCAAGCCCGAAAGGTCTGGGGACCTTCCGGGTTTACTCTATATAATTATTTTTTGCGCAGCTTGGGTGCGGTGGCGGTGTAGCTCATGTCCAGCACCAGACGGAGCTTATCCTCCGGGGCGCTGCCATCCAGCGCGGCGGTGATCCAGTTCTCCTTGTTCATGTGGTAGGCCGGGTAAAAGCCCGGCTCTGCCCGCAGGGAGCCAATGAGGATAGGGTCACACTTCAGGTTCACGATATCCACCGGCTGCTGTCCGGGCAGACCCAGCTTGCTTTTGGGCACGGTGGTGACCAGCGCAAACCACTTGCGGTTTGCCGCATGACGGAACACCGCCGACTCCGGGGTGTCCATCCATGGGTAGTCCGGTTCTATGCTGTAGGTATCAAAAATGAGCTGTTCCAATCCCTTGCGGTCCATGGGCTCGCCCCCTTTACGGTTGCTGTGCCAGCAGCTGCGCCAGCACATCCTCCGGGCGGGGGGTGTGGTTTTTGT
>CAVKCU010000252.1:0-2802 GCA_963654645.1 Clostridiales bacterium
GAGCGCGGCTGGAACGGCGAGAACTTCCACGAGGTCACCGAGAACCTGCGCAGCAGCGACCCGTACATGGTCATGGCCGACTTCAAGGACTACCGCCGTGCACAGGCCGACCTGCAGAAGCTGTATGCTGACCGCGAGACTTGGGCCCGCATGAGCCTGAAGAACATTGCCAACAGCGGCATCTTCAGCGCAGACCGCGCCGTGCTGGACTACGCCCGCGATATCTGGTACGCTTCCCCCGTGCCCATGGGCAAGTAATTTTTCCTTGTAAAACCGCAAAGCCCCGGTGGCATTTCGCCCGCCGGGGCTTTTTTGAGAAAGGACGATCTTTTTTGTCTTGTCTGTTCAACAGCTACGACCCCTACTTTAAACAGCCCTTTGGTGCCGTGCGCGCCGGGCAAAGTGTGCACCTGACCCTGTGCATCCCCGAGGAGCTGGGCTATGTGGACCCGCACCTTGTGCTGCAAAAGGAGGGCAAATACGATGTGCCCGTGCACTACCGCATGAAATTTGACGGTCAGACCCCGCACCAGAACCATTTTTCGGTGGACGTTGTATTGGGCGACCCAGGCTTATACTTTTATTACTTTGACCTGTATACCGACTTCCGCCGCATCGTGCGCGGGGCAGACAACTGCGGCGTGGTCAGCTGGCAGGAGGGCGAAAGCTGGCAGATCACGGTCTACGAGCCGGATTTCCAGACGCCGGAATGCATCAAGGGCAAGGTGTTCTACCAGATCTTCCCGGACCGGTTCTGCGAGGGCATCGAGAACAAGCCCATGCCCTTCCCGGACCGGCTGTATCAGGCCGATAAGCACGCCGAGCCCTTCTGGCAGCCCAACGAGACCGGCGGTCACCTGAACGAAGACTACTTCGGCGGCGATCTGGAGGGCATCCGTATCAAGCTCCCCTATCTGCGGGAGATGGGCGTGGACTATTTGTACCTGAACCCCATCTTTGAGGCGCACTCCAACCACCGCTACAACACCGCCGACTACCTCAACGTAGACCCCCTGCTGGGTACCAACGAGGATTTCGAGACCCTCTGCGCCGAGGCCAAGAAGTACGGCATCGGCATCGTGCTGGACGGCGTGTTCAGCCACACCGGCTCCGACAGCCGGTACTTCAACCGCGAGGGACGCTACGGCGAGGGCGGCGCTTACCGCGACCCCAACTCTCCCTACCGCAGCTGGTACGATTTTGACCCCAAGTACAAGGGCGGCTATCGCAGTTGGTGGGGTTTCGAGACCCTGCCGGAGGTCAACGAGGAGACCCCCTCCTTTGTGGAGTTCATCACCGGCGAGGGCGGCGTCATCGACACATGGCTGCGCCGGGGTGCCGCCGGCTTCCGTCTGGATGTTGCTGACGAGCTGCCGGACGCGTTCATTGAGAAGATCCGCACCGCTGTCAAGCGGGTAAGCCCGGAGAAGTTTTTGCTGGGCGAGGTGTGGGAGGATGCCACCACCAAGTTCGGCTTTGACCACCGCCGCACCTACCTGCTGGGCAAGGGACTGGACAGCGTGATGAACTACCCCTTCAAGAACTCCGTGCTGGACTTTGTCAAGGGCAAGCCCGCCCAGCAGGCCGCCAACGAGATCCTTTCCATCTGCGAGCACTACCCTGCTCCTGCCATCAACACGGCGCTGAATTTCCTGTCCACCCACGACACCGAGCGCGCTTTGACCGTGATCGCGGACGAGCCCGCCAACGGACGCGGGCGGGAGTGGCAGAGCGGCCGCAGCGTGACCGGCGAAGCCTACGAGGAAGGCATGCTGCGCCTGCGCATGGCCTATGCCATCATCTACACCCTGCCCGGCGTGCCCTGCCTGTACTACGGCGATGAGATCGGGATGCAGGGCTACCGCGACCCCTTCAACCGCGCCTTCTTCTGCTGGGACAGCCACGAGGAGCGGCTGCGCCCGGTGCTGGCACAGCTGGCGCAGCTGCGCCACAGCTGCGAGGCCTTCCGCACCGGCGAGCTGCGGGTGCTGCGGGCTGAGGACGGCATTCTGCACTACCAGCGCATCGGTAAGACCGAAACTGCGGAAGTCATTGTGAACCGCTCCGAGCACATCATCGTGGAGCCGCTGGCGTCCGGTAAGCACACCGAGGTAAACCCCATGGGCTTTACCATCGTGGTGGAAGAAAACGGTCACAACCCCAACCACAGCTACTACGATATTCAATAAACCAATTTTCCGGGACAGCGAAGCACCGTTCGGGTGTTTTGCTGTCCCATTTTCATCCTTTCTTTTCCATTTTTGTCTATATTTTGTTTTCTGTGCAACGTTCCAGTAAAAAGCCCTTGACCTTCCCCCAAGGGGATGCCGTATAATAGCAGCATAAGGAGGTAACATACCATGCAGATCTCCCCCATTCTCTGGCTGGCTGCAGCCGTGGGCTTTCTGGCACTGGAGGCCAGTACCTTTAATATGACCTCCATCTGGTTTGCCATCGGCTCTGCCGCCGCCTTGCTGTGCTGCGTGTTCACCGGGTCGTTCCGGGTGCAGGCGGTGGTCTTTCTGGTGGTAAGCATCCTGTGTCTGGCAGCCTTCCGCCCGCTGGCGGCAAAGCTGCGGCTCAAGCATACCGCCACCAACGGCGACCGCAATCTGGGGCGGGAGGCCACCGTGCTTTCCCCTGTCACCGCCGAAGTCCCCGGTCGGGTGCGGCTGGACGGCGTGGACTGGAACGCCCGCTGCGCCACCCCCGGCGATACCCTTGCACCCGGTGCGCTTTGCCGCGTCACCGAGATCCACAGCACCCTGCTCATCGTAGAGCCTGTTCTGACCGAAAGCCGTA
>CAVKCU010000253.1:0-2793 GCA_963654645.1 Clostridiales bacterium
GCAAACCGGCGGCTTCTGCCCGCAACGTGACCGTCTCCTTCCGGGATTATATCGCAAACGTTGCTTCCAGTGAGGTCTACCCCACATGGGCGGACGAAAACACCCCAACGGGCAAGCAGGGTGTTTTCCGGCTCAGAAATCCCATTCGATCGTAATTTCCTGCTGCCCGGTCAGCGGATCTTTTGTGCCGAC
Source organism: Clostridiales bacterium (assembly GCA_963654645.1). Lineage (GTDB taxonomy): Bacteria > Bacillota > Clostridia > Oscillospirales > Ruminococcaceae > Faecalibacterium. Next base: position 193 of record CAVKCU010000253.1, read on the forward strand.
AACCACACGCCGCACCAGAAGCACCGCAAGCTCGCGGGTCAGCTGCGGGACCTGTGCCAGTTCCCGCACACGCTGCCTTTGCGCCGGAGCGGCGTCCGTTTCCTCCGGCTGCTGTTCCAGTTCTGCTTCCAAGCTGCGGATACGATTTTCCGCACTTTTTATTTCCCCCCCAAACGCCCGGTTCATCTCTGAAAACTGCGCGGCATCGATCAGCCCGGACACCTTATCCAGATACAGCTGCTGCAAAGCTTTGCGCCGCCGGTCTGCTTCGCTTTTCAGCCGTTTCAGCTCGCTGCGCTTTGCCTGCGCCCGCTGCCGCACCGGGTCATCCTGTTCGGGCAGCTCCACCCTTTCCGGGTCTACATAGACCGCTGCGTATTCCCGCATACGCTCCCGCACGGTGTTTTCCAATGCGTTCAGGTCGGTGCAGGTCTTATTGCTGCACCGTTCCGGCGCACGCTGGTGCATCCGGCAGCGGACATAGCGTTTTTGAACACCATCCGCTCTTGGCTGATGGGCAGTCTGTTCCATATAGCTGCCGCAGCATCCGCAAACCACCTTTTTGGCAAGCGGATGGATCATCCCTCGCCCGCCGCTCCGGGTGCGCGCTGCCAGCATCCGCTGCACCGTTTCAAAGGTGCTGCGGTCTATGATAGGCGCGTGGGTATTTTCTACAACGATCCACTGGGATTTTGGCAGCCAGACCGTCTTTTTGGATTTATAGCCCACCTTTTTGTGCCGCCCCTGTACCAGATCTCCGATGTAGGTCTGATTATGGAGCATCTGATAAACAGTCGGGCTGCCCCACAGCGAATCATCCGTTTTTTTCATGGCAGCGTGGTACTGCGCACCGTGCAGCTGTTTATATGCCGTCGGGCTGGGGATGCCCTCATTGTTCAGAATTTGCGCGATCTTGTGCGCCCCCATCCCGCTAAGCGCCAATGCAAAAATGCGCCTTACCACCTCCGCCGCTTCCGGGTCGATGACAAGCCTTCCCTTGCCGTCCGGGGCTTTGCAGTACCCATACAGTGCAAAGGAGCCGATGAACAGCCCCTCCCTGCGTTTGTGGTCCAGCACAGCGCGGACATTGTTGGACAGGTCCTCCAGATACCACTCGTTGATCAGCCCATTGATCTGGCGGGATTTTTTGTTTGCCGTCTCGCCGGTATCCACATGATCCACCACGGCAATAAACCGGATGCCCCACTCGATGAACTTTCCGTGCAGATATTTTTCCACCAGCTCCATATCACGGGTAAAACGGGACTGCGTTTTTGCCAGCACCACATCAAACTTATGTTCGCTGGCAGCCTGCAGCATGGCATTGAACGCCGGGCGTTCCCGGTCGATGCCGGAATAATCCTCGTCCGAATAGATCTGGTAAACTTCAAACCCCTTTTCTGCGGCATACGCAGTCAGCATGGACTTTTGGTTCTGGATGCTCTCCGATTCGCCGTTTTTTCCTTCGTCCTCCTTGCTCAGGCGGCAGTAAATTGCCGCTTTCATGGTCTGCGCCCTTTGTTTCCGGCACAAGTATCCCTGCACAGCATCTTATTCGCCCTCCCTTCTATGCTCCGTCACGCAAGGGCATGGACGTATCGTTTTGCAGCGCATCCGTAAGATAGCGCTCAAACGCCTTTTTAAACTGTTCCCTGCGCTGCGCCTCGCTGTCGGAGCAGAATTTTTCGTACAGAATAAAAGCAGTGTTTTCCATAAGCGCCCTCTTTTCGGTCTGCATGGTCGTTTTGTGCGTCATCTCAGTCTATTTTCGGCTGCTGCGGTTCAGAACTCCGCCGGATGGAAAACACCTGCAAAGCACTCGGTTTTTCGCCTTTTTCCATGCAAAAACCTTTAAAAACAACTTGAAACGCTTTTGTTGCAATGATACAATAAGAATGTCATTTTATGGGAAAATCGGCGTATGCCCAGTGCGGACAGGCCGCGAGCGTGGGAGTTCCTGTGGGGTGTGTAAGAATAACCAAACTGTGAGGAAGGTATATTGTATGATGAAGAAGATCTCCCGCCGCTCGTTTTTGCAGGTCTGCAGCCTTGCAGCTGCCACGGCAGCGCTGACCGCCTGCGGCGGCGGCACTGAGGGCAAAGCAGCGGACGCGCACGAAGCCGTTACCTTTATGGCACCTTATAAGGAGATAGAAGCCTTTATTGAGCAGGTGCACAGCGTTTACCCGGAAGTGAACATCGAGGTCGTGCCCTACAGCGGCGATAACACCACCACCTGTCTGCAGAATATGTTTGCGGCGGGCGACCTGCCGGATGTCTGCACCTTGACCTACTACGACCCCCGGATCGATCTGGTCTCCGACAAGCTGCTGGATCTTTCCGGCTACGATTTTACCGACAACTATGTGGAGTCCCGCCTGCAGGATGTATTTGATCACGGTGCCATCTATCTGCTGCCCTCGGTCTACAACTGCTACGGCATCACCTACAACAAGACTCTGCTGAAAAAACACGGCTGGGAACTGCCCGATTCTTTTGCTGAGCTGGAGGTGCTGGCTGCAAAAGCCAAGGAAGCCGGGGTCGATCTCTGCCTGCCGCAGATCCAGTACCCGGGCTACGGTTTCCAGTATCTGTGCAACA
>CAVKCU010000254.1:0-2772 GCA_963654645.1 Clostridiales bacterium
TTTAGGAGGTACGGTTTTATGAAGCGTGGTCTGAAAGGTTTTGCATTTCTGGTCTCCGGTCTGGTGCTGGGCATCATTGGTGCAACGGTCTCTGCAACTGCAATTGCCCTGAGTGCTGTCGGCATGGCAAAGGTGCGCCGTGCCAGCAAGTAAAAAGGAGAAACAAACATGACTCGTGAAGAAATTCTCTCCCATGTCGATCACACCCTGCTGAAGCCGGAGGCCACCTGGCCCCAGATCCAGACCCTGTGTGACGAAGCCATTGCAAACCACACCGCATCCGTCTGCATCAACACCTGCTACGTCAAGCAGGCTGTGGAGTATATGGCAGGCCGCATCCCTGTGTGCTGCGTGGTGGGCTTCCCTCTGGGTGCCATGGATACCGCCAGCAAGGCCTTTGAGGCAAAGACTGCCATTGAGAACGGCGCTGCCGAGGTGGACATGGTCATCAACATCGGCCGCCTGAAGAACAAGGAGTACGACGCTGTGCGCGAGGACATCCGCGCTGTCAAGCAGGCTGTGGGCGACAAGATCCTGAAGGTCATCATTGAGACCTGCCTGCTGACCGACGAGGAAAAGGAAACGATGTGCGATATCGTCTGCGAGGCAGGCGCGGACTACATCAAGACCAGCACCGGCTTCTCCACCGCAGGCGCAAACTTCCACGATGTGGAGCTGATGGTCAAGGGCGTGCATGGCCGCTGCAAGGTCAAGGCTGCCGGCGGCATCTCCACCGTGGAGGACATGGAGACCTTCCTTGCGCTGGGTGCTGACCGTCTGGGCACCTCCCGCGCTGTCAAGATCCTGAACGGCGAGCAGGCCAAGGGCTATTGATTTTTCTGCGAAAAAAGCATGAGAACAGAGCCGGAGCGTATGCGGAGGCTGTTCTGGATCGTCTGGTTTTCCCAAGGGCCGCTGTACAAATTGCTGTGCAGCGGCCCTTTTTGATGCCCAAGCCTTGCAAGCAGGACGCGGCAGGGTATATAATACAGATAGATCCTGTATAAAACAGGGGCTGTCTGCCTTGTGGGATAAGGCGGGCAGGGGAGGAAATGCAATGAATATACCCGAGATCCTTGTGGCCAATGGCACAGGGGCGGTGCTGGTATGCTTTCTGTTTCTGCTGCGGGTGCGCGGCGAGAGCAAAAACAGTGTTGGAACGGAGCTGTTCTGCCGGATGCTGGTGGTGACCCTGCTGGCACAGGTGACAGAGACGATCAGCTTTCTGCTGGACGGCGTGCCCGGCGCGGCAAGCCGGTTCTGGCTGTACCTCATGAACACCGTCTGCACCGGCGCTACCGTGTGCGTGGGCTTTGCGTGGTGTTTGTATGTGGACTTCCGGGTCTACCGCAGCACCGGACGCCTGCGCAGAAAGCATCTGTTCCTGAGCGCGCCGCTGCTGGCTGTTCTGGCGCTGCTGGCGGCGAACCTTTTCGGCACAGGATGGATCTTTACCATCTCCGCGGACAACGTTTACCATCGCGGTCCGCTGAACAGTTTGCTGTACCTGCTGCTGTTCGGCTATTATGCCGAGAGCGTGTGGCAGGTGCATAAGGCCAGGCGCGACGGCGTTACGGTGGAGTTTTTCCCGGTGTACTACTTTGTGATCACCTGTGCGGTGGGCACGGTACTGCAGGGTGCGTTCTACGGTATGGCCTTCGGCTGGCTGTCGGTGGCCATCGCCTTTGTGTTTGTGGACAGTCAGACCCGCAGCCTGCACAACTATACCGACGAGTTGTCCGGCCTGTTTGGCCGCAAGTACATGAACTACTGTCTGGAGCGCATCCACGCCACGCAGGAGAAGGATGTTTACGGCATCATGATGGACGTGAACTGCTTCAAGGAGATCAACGACACCTACGGTCACGCTGCGGGCGACCGCGCCATTCAGGAGATCGGCCATATCCTGTCCGGGGCGCTGGTGGCAAACTCGGTAGCCATCCGCATGAGCGGTGATGAGTTCATGGTGCTGATCCGGCACGGCTCGGAGGAGATCCTGGATAAGACCTGTGCCGCCATCGAGCAGCGGGTGCAGCGCTATAACGCCGCCGCCCCGGCGGGCAGCTTTCAGCTGTCCTTCTCCACCGGTGTGGCAAAGTATGAGGGCGGCAGCGTGGAGAAGTTTCTGGTGGAACTGGACGAGCGGATGTATGCGGAAAAGCGCGCCTTCCACGCAGCCCGGGACGGCCATGCCGCACCGGAGCGGGGGAACGCTCCATCAATTTCAGAATAATGTCTAAAAAGAGTGCTACTCTTCTTGACAATCTGACGAAGCAATGATAGAATACTGAACGTACCAACTGAATACCGACTTATCAAGAGCGGCTGAGGGGACAGGCCCTGTGAAGCCCGACAACCTGCGTGAAAACGCAAGGTGCCAAATCCTGCGGGAAACCGAGAGATAAGAGTGCAACGCTCAGAGCTTTCGGCTCTGGGCGCTTTTATTTTTCGCGCACAAAAGCTTGAACGGAATGTTGGAGCAAGAAATACACACCCTGCCAGTAAAAAATTTAGGAGGCAAAACAATGGCAAGACACCTGTTTACTTCTGAGTCCGTCACCGAAGGACATCCCGACAAGATCTGCGACCAGATCTCCGATGCCATTCTGGACGAGATCCTGACCCACGACCCCGACGCCCGCGTGGCCTGCGAGACCTGCGCATCCACCGGCCTCGTCCACATCATGGGCGAGATCACCACCAACTGCTACGTGGACTTCCAGAAGATCGTCCGCGAGGTCATCTCCGATATCGGCTACACCCGCGCAAAGT
>CAVKCU010000255.1:0-2708 GCA_963654645.1 Clostridiales bacterium
TGTTTGAAAAACGCTATATGCTCATCTTCCAGATCGTAGATAATACGGTTTATGCGGATTATGTGGTAGATTGCAGACAGGATTACGGCTGGCTCATCCGATGATCAACAAAGGCGGTGGCTTTCCTTTTGTGGGAGACCACCGCCTTTGCTGCGTCTATGCAAAAAGAAAAGCACCGCACCTCTTGCGAAGTGCGGTGCTTTTTGCTTCTGGTGGAGATTACCGGGCTTTTTCCAATCACGGTGACCCTCTTGCAGTCCATGCACGGCGCTCTCCCAGCTGAGCTAAACCCTCACTCGGTTGGCATTAAAAAAGCACCACACGTTTCCGTGTAGTGCTTTTTTGTTCTGGTGGAGATTACCGGGATCGAACCGGTGACCTCTTGCATGCCATGCAAGCGCTCTCCCAGCTGAGCTAAACCCCCAGATGTTTGGCTTTGTGCCTGACGACATGGGTTATTATACCAGCCAAAGGGGCGCTTGTCAACGGTTTTTTACAAAAAACTCTCCTCTTTTTTCAGCGGTGCAGACCGCCCGGAAGCTTTTGACGCAGCTGCGTTTTTCCCGGGCTGCTCTGCTGCAAAAGGCGGTTGCATTACCTGTCCCATTTGTCACACAGGGCGTTGATCTGGTCGGCAAATTTCGCCAGATCTTTATTGGCGCCGCCCTCGTTGTGCTCGATGACCCGCAGCAGGCGCTTGCCGGCGCTGACCAGCCGCTGGAACACGGTAGCGGCGCGGTTTGCACCCTCGCCAGTCCTCTGCTCCACGCGGACTTTCGTGCCCTCCTGCAGGCAGACGGCGCCCTCGGCACCGATCGCCCACTGCGCACCGTTGTAGGGCGCACAGGCGGTAAAGCCCTGTTCGGTCAGGGTGTCCACAAAGCGGTTCTCCACCTCGTCCTCGCCGTGGATCACGAACACCCGCCGGGGCTTTTCCGTAAAGGCATTCACCCAGCGCAGCAAGCCGTCTTTATCGGCGTGACCGGACATGCCGGTCAGCTGGCAGATCTCCGCCTTCACCTCGATGGGCTCGCCGAACAGCTTGACCGACTCCACCCCCTCGATGAGGGTGCGCCCCAAGGTGCCCACCGCCTGAAAGCCCACGAAGAGGATGGTGCACTCCGGACGCCACAGGTTGTGCTTGAGGTGGTGGCGGATGCGTCCGGCTTCGCACATGCCGCTGGCAGACAGGATGACCTTGGGCGTGCGGTCGGTGTTGATCATGCGGGAGTCGTCGCTGGTCACACTGATGCGCAGCCCCGGCACGTTGATGGGGTCGATGCCCTTTTCCAGCAGAGCGCGGGTCTGGGCGTCAAAGCAGCCGGGGTCGGTATCCCGGAAGATGCGGGTGGCTTCGGTAGCCAGCGGGCTGTCGATGTAGACCGGAAAGTTGCCGTGCCCTTTGACCAGCCCTTTTTCCTTGATCTCCCGCAAAAAATACAGCATCTCCTGCGTGCGCCCCACCGCAAAGCTGGGCACTACCACGTTGCCGCCCCGGTCAAAGGTGCGCTGCAAAATTTTTGCCAGTTCTGCCACATAGTCCGGCTTGGGGTCGTGGTTGCGGTCGCCGTAGGTGGACTCCATGAACACATAGTCCGCCTGTTGGATATAGGTGGGGTCTTTGATGATGGGCTGATCCAGATTGCCGATATCGCCGGAGAACACCAGCTTTGTGGTGGTGCTGCCCTCGGTGATCCACAGCTCGATGCTGGCAGAGCCCAGCAGATGCCCCACGTCCACAAACCGCGCCTCGATGCCCGGGGCAAGCTGGATGCGTTTGCCGTACTCCACGCCCCGGAACAGGCGGCAGGCAGCCTCGGCATCCTGCACGGTGTACATGGGCTCTACCGGCTCGGCACCGGAGCGCTTGCCCTTGCGGTTTTTCCACTCGGCTTCAAACTCCTGAATATGCGCCGAGTCCCGCAGCATGATGCCGCACAGCTCCACCGTGGGGATGGTGGCGTAGATCCTGCCCCGGAAGCCGTTGTGCGCCAGCAGCGGCAAAAGACCGGTATGATCGATATGGGCATGGGTGATCAGCACAAAGTCGATCTCGCCGGGGGCTACGGGCAGAGGCTGGTTCTCGTACACATTTTTGCCCTGCTCCATGCCGTAGTCGATGAGGAATCGCTGCCCTGCCGCTTCCAGCATGGTGCAGCTGCCGGTCACCTCGTGGTTCGCGCCTAAAAACGTAAGCTTCAATGCAGAACACCTCCGGTTCGTTTTATGGCTTTAGTATAACATATTTTTAAGGTACACGCCGCACAAATCTGCAGGAAGTTTGCGGGCATAATGCCGAAATGCAGAAAAAATTTTTATACAATCTTGACAAACCACCCTGTTCTGTTATAAACTTAGGTTTGTATGACGTTCGTTCGTATTTTATGAGTTTTTTCAAATAGAGAGGTAGAAATTTATGGTTCGTAACGATTTGCGCAACGTTGCCATTATCGCTCACGTTGACCACGGCAAGACCACGCTGGTGGATGCCCTGCTGCGTCAGAGCGGCGCTTTCCGCGACAATCAGGTGGTGTCCGAGCGCGTGATGGACAGCGGCGATATCGAGCGTGAGCGCGGCATCACCATTCTGGCAAAGAACTGCTCCTGCACCTACAAGGGCGTCAAGATCAACATCGTCGATACCCCGGGCCATGCCGACTTTGGCGGCGAGGTGGAGCGCGTGCTGAAGATGGTCAACGGCGTGCTGC
>CAVKCU010000256.1:0-2706 GCA_963654645.1 Clostridiales bacterium
TTGCAGGCTTCTCCCACGTCATCGACTCCCTGAGCGCCATCAAGTACGCCAAGGTGAAGGTGGTGCGCGATGAAAACGGCCTTGCCACCGGCTTTGAGATCGAGGGCGACTTCCCCAAGTACGGCAACGACGACGACCGCGCCGACGAGATCGGCGTGTGGCTGCTCAAGACCTTCCTTGAGATGATCAAAAAGCGCCACACCTACCGCAACTCCGAGGCTACCACCTCCATCCTGACCATCACCTCCAACGTGGTGTACGGCAAGTACACCGGCGCTCTGCCGGACGGTCGCGCCGCCTTCACCCCGTTTGCACCCGGCGCTACCCCCAGCTACGGCGCAGAGCAGAACGGCCTGCTGGCATCGCTGAACTCCGTGGCAAAGCTGCCCTACCACTGGGCACTGGACGGCATCTCCAACACCCAGACCATCAACCCCGAGGCGCTGGGTCACAGCGAGGGCGAGCGCGTGGAGAATCTGGTGCAGGTGCTGGACGGCTACTTTGATCAGGGCGCACACCACCTGAACGTGAACGTCTTTGGCAAGGAGAAGCTGCTGGACGCCATGGAGCACCCCGAAAAGGAGGAGTACGCCAACTTCACCATCCGCGTTTCCGGCTACGCCGTCAAGTTCATCGACCTGACCCGCGAGCAGCAGCTGGACGTGCTGGCACGCACCTGCCATGGCGTCCTGTAAGACCCTTGGGTACGTCCACTCGCTGGAATCCTTCGGCTCAGTGGACGGCCCCGGCGTGCGCTTTGTGGTGTTTTTGCAGGGGTGTGCCCTGCGGTGCAAGTACTGCCACAACCCCGAAACATGGGCAGAGGGCGGCGAGCCGTGGACGGCAGAAGCGCTGTTCCAGCGGGTGTACCGCTACCACAACTACTGGGGCAAGAAGGGCGGCATCACGGTCAGCGGCGGCGAGCCGCTGCGGCAGATGGACTTCCTGACCGCGTTCTTCACGCTGGCGCGCGCCAAGGGCGTGCACACAGCGCTGGACACCGCCGGGCAGCCCTTCCGCCCGGACGACCCGGCGTATCTGGCGGCGTTTGACCGCCTGATGGCGTGCACTGATCTTGTGATCCTAGACCTCAAGGAGATCGACCCGGAGCGCCACCGGCAGCTCACCGGCAAGGACAACGCCAACATCCTTGCCATGGCGCAGCACATCTCCGACCTCGGCATCCCCCTGTGGATCCGGCACGTCCTTGTGCCCGGTCTGACCGACGACGAGGAAGGTCTGCGCAAAACAGCAGACTTCATCCGCAGCCTGAAAACGGTACAGCGGGTGGAGGTGCTGCCCTACCACACCTTGGGGCTGTTCAAGTGGCAGAAGCTGGGCATCCCCTACCCCCTGCCGGACGCCGTACCGCCCACCGCAGAGCAGGTGAAGCGGGCAGAAGAGCTGCTGGAAGTGAACAGGTATCCCGGGTAAAGTTACCCCCTCAGTCTTTGCTGCGCAAAGCCAGCTCCCCCAAGGGGACGCCTTTGCGTTGTGCCAGAAGCTTTGCCGCCACCGCTGAAGCCGTCCCCTTGGGGAAGGTGGCTGCGACCAGCGGGAGCAGACGGAAGGGGTTTGTTATCTCGTTCCCTCCTTGACTTCCCTGCGGCGCACCGCTATAATAAAGGAGTAAAAGGATAAATGCGTTTATCCGGGCAGAGTAGCGCCGCACACCGTCTGCGCAGAGAGAACAGGCCACTGGCTGGAAGCCTGTTTGCAGACCGCTGCGCAAAGTGCGCCCGGACAGCACGCGGCGGGAACCCCCTGCGGGGAAGTATCGCCGTGCGGTGCGCCGCCGTTACCGGCTTTGAGCGACAAACAGAAGTGGAACCGCGATTTTGATTTTAAAACCGCCTTCGGAGCTGTGCTGCGTGCACCGCTCCGGGGGCGTTTTGTTTTGCGGCTTCTGTTTGGAACAAAAAGGAGAATTGACCATGCAGATCTTCAACACCCTGACCCGACAGAAGGAAGAATTTGTGCCGCAGGTGCCCGGCGAGTACCGCATCTACGTCTGCGGCCCCACCGTGTACAACTATATCCACATTGGCAACGCACGCCCGCTGATCGTGTTCGACACCCTGCGCCGCTATCTGGAATACCGGGGCAACAAGGTGATCTACGTTTCCAACATCACCGATATCGACGACAAGCTCATCAAGAAGGGACAGGAAGAAGGCACCTCCATGAAGGAGGTGGCGCAGCGCTTTGAGGCCGAGTACCTGAAGGATGCCGCCGGTCTGAACTGCGAAAAGCCCACCGTGCAGCCCCGCGCCACCGAGCACATCCCCCAGATTTTGGATATCGTCAAGGATCTGATCGACTCCGGTCACGCTTACGTTGCCAAGAACGGCGATGTGTATTTCCGCGTGAAGAGCGACCCCGGCTACGGCAAGCTGAGCCACCTGAATCTGGACGATCTGGAGAGCGGCAACCGCGAGCTGCGCAGCCGCATGGAGGACGATCTGAAGGAAGACCCCGCCGACTTTGCCGTCTGGAAGGCTGCAAAACCCGGTGAGCCCGCATGGGAAAGCCCCTACGGCATGGGCCGCCCGGGCTGGCACATCGAGTGCAGCGCCATGAGCCGCACCCATCTGGGCAAGACCATCGACCTGCACTGCGGCGGTCAGGACCTGATCTTCCCCCACCACGAGAACGAGATCGCCCAGAGCGAGTGCGCCAACGGCTGCGAGTTTGCCCGCTACTGGA
>CAVKCU010000257.1:0-2703 GCA_963654645.1 Clostridiales bacterium
TTTCATAGTGCAACCTCATCCTATCGTGTTCTTTACACTCCATAGGATACCTGTTGACCACACCGATATACACAATCGAAAGAGATAATTCATTCCGTTAAAGATTAAACCGACAAAAAAGATTGCTGGGTGCTGACCTCTTACGGTCAGTTCCCGGCAATCTGCGTTTATCGAGCCTGCTCGTTCTCCTGTGATGGCTTTTCTTCCGCAAAAAATCGTTCCACGTTTTTCTGTGCCCGAACCAGTTCTTGCATCTCGTTCCGTGCCTTGCGGTAGTCCGGGTAAGCGGCTTTCTTCTTGGTCAGTAGCTCTGCAAACTCCGCATCCAACTCCTTGACCTTCGGCAGCTTCTGCAGCCCGGCTTCGTCAAAAGCCGCTTTTGCCGCCTTGTGCAGGGTGATCTCTTCCCGGTGGGCTTCCAGAAAGGCTTTGCTGTACCCGGCTTTCCGATAAGCGGCGTACACCTCACGGGTCTTGGCATAATTGATGATGTGGGTTTTCAACACGGCTATTTCTGTCAACCGCGCTTCTGCTGCCTTGATGGAATCCCCCATGGTATGATAGCGTTCCGTTGCCGCCGCTGCACGTTCCCGCAGTTCCTCGGCACTGCGAATCTTCTGCTCCTGCAAAAACAGCAGGGTCTTGGACATCTCTTTCAGATTGAACTTGGTTGCCCACTTTTTGTAGCCGATACTTTTGCCTGCCGCCATTTTCTGCGGAATATCCACCAGAAGCTGGAACGGCTGCTCCTGCAGTGGCTTCCTCTGGTACGGCTTGTACTCAACCTTTCCCTCCAGCACCGCCTTGATCTCGTCCTCGCCATAGCCGGTGCCCAGAGTGCGAAAACGGATAAACCGTTTCTGACCCTTGCCCTTCACCGCCGTATGCTTGCCGCGCTTGACTTCATAGCCCTGCTGCTCCAGCTTTTGCAAAAACGCTTCGTAGTCCGTCGGCTTTTCTGCAAGGATAGTGTCGATGATTCCGCACAAACGGTCACGGTTGCTTTCTTTGGGCGGGTAGATGATGCGCTTCTGCCGTTCCCGATAAGGCTTGTACTCGATGGTAGAGAGCTGATGCTCCAAACAAATCAGGTCGCTCAGCCGCTGCACCGCAAAGGTGGAGAGCCAGAAGTTGCGGAACTTTTTTCGACCATCCAAGGCGGTGGAATTATAAATAATGTGGTTGTGGATGTGCGCCCGGTCGGTGTGGGTGGCAACGATAAAAGCGTGTTTGCCCTTCAAAAATCGCTCGGCAAACTCGTAACCGATGCGGTTGGCTTCCTCCGGCGTAACTTCCCCCGGCTTGAAAGACTGCCGCACCTGATAGGCGATAACATCGCTTTTCTGGCTGCGCCCGGTGGTCTGCTCGTACAGCCGTTTCGTCAACAAAAATTCCTCATCTACGGTCAGCGGGCTGCACTGGTAGCTGCTGACCAACTCGCCCTGTTCGGTCTTGTCCGGATTCTGGATATAGCTGGTATGGTTGTGCAGACAAGCCCCGATGGACTTGCCTTTGTTCTTCCGCATAGGAATCAACCGTGTTGCTGCCAGAGCCATCACCCCCTAAAAAAGAAAATGCCGCCCGGAGGCGGCATCTGAATTATTCTTCTAGCTTTTTGCAGTCTGCTGCCCCTGCAAGATACATCGCTTTGTATCGTGTGCATTCCAACTCATTGCAGATCTCATCCAAGGCGAGATACTGCTCCCATGCTTCTTTACTGATAACGCCCTGCAAGGCTTCCTCTGCTGCTATTTTGGCTTTTTTCAGTCGCTGATAGTTTTCGTCCTTACCCAGCATTTCAGAAAAAATCGTGCTGCTGTGCTCAAAATAGCAATCCTCCAATTTCTGGTTTTCCATGGCAACCCTCACAATCCGGCAACCCAGCCACTAAAACGCTCTGCTGCATCCACGATCAAAGCACCCATAAAAATCAACACAAAGCAGCCAAACTCTGCCACCAGCAAGATCAAAAACTGCAGCCACTCCCGGCAGTACAGCGTATAAAGACCGCAGCCGAAAATATACAGCATGGGCAGTGCCAGCACGAACGCCGACAGATTCAGAGTCCATTTCAGCATCAGCGCAAGGAAAGCCGTAAGCAGCCAAAACGGGAAAACGATAATCTTAAAAACGAACCTCATATCTAGCACCTGCCTTTCGTCCCTATTATAGAGGTGTCAACCACTGCTTTGCAAGGATGTCACCCCTTATGTACCCCCGCAGTCCTCCAACTGTGGGGGAAAAATTTAGAGTTCAGCCAGTTTAGAAAGAATTTGTTTGCCAATGTCGATCAGCTCATCCAGCCGCTGCCGCAGATCCTCCATGTCGGCGGCGTAGACCCGCCCATTTTCATTGGCGACTTTGGCATACTGGTTCAGGTTGTTGCTGCACATCTGCAAGAGATATGCCATGCGCCGCAGTTGCGGCAGGTCAAGGTTCAGGCAGTAGCCGTCCAGTGCCATTTTGCGAATATAGGCACTCAGGCTGCGGATGCCCATGCCCAGCATCTTTTCATAAATGCGGTTCTTTTCAGCTTTTGTGGTTCTCAGGATGATGATCTCGTCCCGCTTTTCTTTCACCGGGCATCACCGTCCTTGTCGTAATAACTGCGGAAGGGCTTCACCGGCTCCGGTTTGTCCGACTTTTCTTCCAACGCCGCCAGCACTGAAGGGCGGCGGGGTGCATCCTCGTCTGGTTCTTCCT
>CAVKCU010000258.1:0-2675 GCA_963654645.1 Clostridiales bacterium
CCGGGATGGAAATGCTCTTGAAGGAGATGGCGATGATGGCCAGAACCGCCAGGATCGACCAGACGTTGACGTTCTTGAAGTCCACATCTGCCACTTCGATCAGGTCCTTGGTCATGGCACCTTCGCCGGTGATGACGCCCTCGGGGTCAAAGGTCTTGATGAGGTCGATCATCTCGGTGAGCTGACTGTTGATGGCATCGGTGCCGGTCTTATAGGAGCTGTTGGCCAAAATCAGCTTGTAGCCGCCGGACTGCAGGATCTCCATGATGCTGTCGGGCAGCAGCGAGGTATCAAAGCCCGGGCCTGTGATGGAATCCAGACTTACCACCTGCGTAATGCCATCCACGTCCTTGAGTTCATCGCACAGGTCGCTCACCTCGGTGGCGGTCAGGTCGTCATGCACCAGAATGAAGTGGGAGGTGGTCATGCCGAAGTCCTCGCCCAGCTTGTTGGTGCCCACGATGCCGGTCAGGTCCTGCGGCAGGGAGTCGAACAGGGTGTAGTAGACCTCGGTCTTGTTCTGCGCGATGGCAAAGGGGATGAGGATGAGGATAAAGACGACCACGATGGGCACTGCGTGGTTGGAAACAAAATAGCTGAGCTTTTTCAGCTTGGGGATCACGGTGCGGTGCTTGTACTTTTCCACCCATTTATCAAAGGTAAGGATCAGGGAGGGCAGGATGACCACGGTGCAGATGACGCCGAGGGCAACGCCCTTTGCCATGACAAGGCCGATATCGCGGCCCAGCGTCAGGCGCATGGCACACAGTGCAAGGAAGCCTGCAATGGTGGTCAGGCTGGAAGCGGAGATGGAGGTCATGGTCTTGCAGATGGCGCTTGCCATGGCTTCCTCGTTGGAGGAGCGCAGCTCCTTTTCTTCCTCGTAGCGGTGCAGCAGGAAGATGGAGAAGTCCATCGTCACGCCCAGCTGCAGCACGGTGGCCAGCGCTTCGGTGATGTAGCTGATCTGGCCCAGCAGGATGTTGGTGCCGAAGTTGTACACGATGGGGAACAAAAGGCCCAGCATGAACAGCAGCGGGGTGATGGTGCTTTCCAGCGAGAGGAACAGCACCAGCAGGCTGGCACCCACGGCGATCAGGATGTACATGGGCATTTCCTGATTGACCAGAGCCTTGGTGTCCTGCAGGATAACGCTCATGCCGCCGAAGAAGCAGTCCTTGCGCAGCAGCTTTTCGATCTGAGCGACTGCTTCCATGGTCTCGTCGCTGGCGCTGGGTGCGTCAAAGCGGACGATCAGCATGGTGGAATCGTTTTTGCCGAACATGAACTGCTGCACATCGGCAGGCAGCATGGCGGTGGGGATGTTGGGGTCGATCACATCGCTGAGCCAGAAGGTCTGGGTGACGCCGGGCACGGCGTCGATCTCCTTTTTCATGGCGATGAGTTCATTGGTTGGCAGGCCCTCTACCGTGATCATACCGGTGGAGGCCAGATGGAAATCGTCCTCAAGGGCTACCTCGCCGATCATGGAGTCCAGATCCTGCGGCAGGTAGGTGAGGATGTCATAGTTGATGCGGGTAGCAATTGCGCCGATTGCGGAAGGGATCAACAGCAGGAATGCTACTGTCAGGATCAGCTTGCGCAGCCGCACAATGCCCTGTGCGATCTTTTTCATGAGAACCCTCCATAGAAAATGGTTAAAAATCTTAGTAAAATGACTAGTGGTCATTTCCAAGCAAACACTATTATAACCATGGCAAACCGGGTGTCAAGTACAAAAATGACCAAAAGTCAGTTTTCTTATCAACCGCTGAAAATTGTATAGCTTTTTGGGCTTGCACTATCGGGAAAGGACTGCTAAAATAATTGAGACAACACGAATGAGCGAAGGAAAACGAGCGGAAAGAGGGATCACCGAGCAAAATGGGGACCGTGGAAGGCAAAAAGCAGGAAAAGCGCCGGGCGCTGCTGGAGGCAGCCTATGAGCTGTTTCTGGAGCGTGGTGCCGCAAAAACCAGCGTGGAGGACATCACCAGCCGGGCCAAGGTGGCCAAGGGCACCTTTTATCTGTATTTTCAGGATAAAGGTGCGGTGATGCAGGCGCTGCTGGGCCGGGTGAGCTACCAGCTGCTGAGCGATGCGTGCGAGGCAGTGGAAAAGGATACGACCCTGCACAGCTTCCCGGACAAGATGGTGGCGGTGATCGACCATATCATTGAAGCACTGCGCCGCGATACGCTGGTGCTCAAGTTTCTGGAGCGCAACTTCATGTGGCCGGGGCTGGACCAGATCGAGGCCAGCCGCGAAGCCGAGCCGCTGATGCGCAAGCTGCTCATGGTGGTGACATCCAGCCCGGAGATGGCCGGCCACACCGAGCGCGAGATCTACCAGCGCATCACGGCACTGGGCAGCATGTGCATGTCGGTGTGCTATTCCAGCGTGCTGGAGGGCAAACCCGATGATATTGAAGCCATGAAGCCGGTTTTGTACGATATCATCCGGAAGGCGCTGGAAGCGGAAAAATAAAAAATTACAGAAAAGTATTGCTTTTTTGCAAAAGCTGTGGTAAACTAGTTCAGTCGATATGACTTATGGACGGTTAGCTCAGCTGGTAGAGCATCTGCTTGACGTGCAGGAGGTCACAGGTTCGAGTCCTGTACCGTCCACCACAAAAATCCTCAGACTTTCGTCTGAGGATTTTTTGTTTGTGGTGG
>CAVKCU010000259.1:0-2672 GCA_963654645.1 Clostridiales bacterium
GCATCTTCACCATCATCACCTACTACTCCGGTTTCCGTGCCGGCTTCTGCTTCTCTGCAGGCGCTACCGACCTGGTGTTCTCTGCATCCCTGCCCGCAGCTGCTAAGACTTGGATGATCATTCCTCTGGGCATCGCAGCATTCCTGGTGTTCTACTTCGTGTTCTACTTCGCCATCACCAAGTACGACCTGAAGACCCCCGGCCGTGAGGATGACGACGAGGAAGCTGAGAAGAAGGTCGTTCTGGCCAACAACAACTACACCGAAGTCGCTTCTGCTGTTCTGGCTGCTGTCGGCGGCAAGGAGAACGTGAAGGACGTTGGTTACTGCGCAACCCGCCTGCGCTTCGAGGTGCTCGACAACGCTAAGGTTGACGAGAAGGCTGTCAAGGCTGCCGGTGCTGCCGGTGTCATCCGTCCCAGCAAGAACGCTTGCCAGGTCATCATCGGCACCAAGGTGCAGTTCGTGTACGACGAGCTGAAGAAGATGCTGTGATCCTGCACTTCTGAAAAGAATGAACTGCAAAAGTCTGGTTGATTTTGCAGTATGAACCGGGCCGCCGGGGGCGGGGTGCACAGCGCCCCCTCCCGGCGGCCCGCTTTTTATGCACGGCGGTACAATGTTCACACAAAAGGACTTTTGAAAAAACACCCGGCGTGCTATACTGGGTGAAAAAGAAGAAAGAACGAGGTGTTTTGTATGATCCTTCAGAATGCACTGGTCTATACCCCGCGCCACACCTTTGAGCGCGGCACCATCGTCATCCGCGATGGTCGCATCGTGCCCTTTGCCGCCCCGGAAGAGGGCGAGGAGGTGCTGGACGCCGAGGGGCTGTACGCCCTGCCGGGTCTTGTGGATATCCACTTCCACGGGGCGATGGGCAAGGACTTCTGCGACGGCACCGAGGAGGCTATCCAGACGCTGGCAGATTTCGAGGCAAGCAAGGGCGTGCTGGCGATCTGCCCCGCCACCATGACCTACCCCGAGGAGATCCTGAACAGGGTGATGGACGCTGCTGCCGCCCATAAAAACGGCAAGGGCGCTGACCTTGTGGGCATCAACATGGAAGGCCCCTTCATCAGCCCCAAAAAGGTGGGTGCACAGAACCCGGAGTATGTGCAGGGCGCAGACGCCGCCATGTTCCGCCGTTTGCAGAAGCGTGCGGGCGGTCTGATCAAGCTGGTGGACGTTGCCCCCGAGGAGCCGGGCAATCTGGACTTTATCAAGGAGTGCCATAACGAGGTGCGCATCTCCATTGCCCACACCTGCACCGACTACGACACCGCCGTCAAGGCGTTTGAAGCCGGTGCCACCCACATGACCCACCTGTACAACGCCATGCCCGGCATCACCCACCGTGCGCCCGGCCCCATCATTGCGGCTATGGAGCACGATGCAGAGGTGGAGCTCATCACCGATAACGTGCATATCCACCCCGCCATGGTGCGGTTCACCTTCAACACCTTCGGGGACGACCGCATCTGCCTGATCGCGGACAGTGCCATGTCCTGCGGTCTGCCGGACGGTCAGTACAGTCTGGGCGGGCAGGCTATCACAGTCAAGGGACCCCGCGCCACCCTGACCGAGCACCCGGACACCATTGCGGGCAGCAATACCTGCCTGTACGACTGCATGAAGCGTGCCGTGCTGGAGATGAACGTGCCGCTGGAAAGCGCCGTCCGCGCCGCCAGCGAGACCCCCGCCAAGAGCATCGGCGTGGACAACGACTACGGCAGCCTTGCCGCCGGACGCTACGGCAACGTCATCCTTGCGGACAAGGAGCTGAACATCAAAGCCGTCATCCAGAAAGGGATCCGGATCGTATGAGAGAGCCTGCGTTTATCTGGCGGCTGCTCACCGGCCCGGAGCTGACCGATGTGTATCTGAACGAGATGCGCCGGGACTTTCCTGCCGGGGAGCTGAAGCCCCTGAGCATGATCCTGAACAGCGAAGCGGACGGCACTGCCCACACATGGGGCGTGTTTGACGGGGACACCCTTGCCGCCTATCTGCTGATGGTGCGTCCCGAGGGCTGCCGGGTGAGCCAGCTGGATTATTTTGCCGTAGTGCCCGCCTACCGCGCCCACGGCATTGGGGCGCAGCTGCTGGCGCAGCTGCCCGCCCACGAGGACACCGCCGAGGCCATTTTGATCGAAGCCGAGCTGCCGGAAAAGGCGGAGGACGCAGCCATGGCAGTGCGGCGGCTGGGCTTTTACGCCCGCTGCGGCGCGTGGGACACCCACTACACCGAGCACCTTTTTGACGCATGGTTCCGCATTCTGGTGCTGGACTGCCCGGGCTGCGCGCCCCTTGCCCCGGAGACTGCGGTGGAAGCCCTGACCGACTGCTACCGCCGCACCATCAGCCCTACCCAGTGGCAAAAGCACGTGCAGTTCTTTGCCCCGGACGGCAGCGTGTGCGACTGAGGAAAACGAGTACAGCATAAAACAATGCCCGCCCACCTGTGGAAAACCACGGTGGGCGGGCATTTTGCATTTTGTTCGACCCAATTCCGAAGAAACGGTATATTAGACGGAGGTCAAATTTCCCGCCGGTGTGCAAAAACCGTGCAAATGGCGTATAAAAAGAAAATCCCACGAGGAATCTTTCGATTCTTCGTGGGATTTTGGTGCGCTCGAGGGAACTCGAATCCCTGGCCCTCTGATTAAAAGA
>CAVKCU010000260.1:0-2658 GCA_963654645.1 Clostridiales bacterium
AATGGGATAGCGGAGTGCCTGCGGGCGCTCCGCTATCCCAAAATTATAAATAATTCTTCCGCTAAACATGGCCAGAGCATAGCGGAGGCCATTCGTTTTTTCAGCCCTTCAGCGGCATGATGCTCTCCGGCGCGGCACACAGGTGCTGCGGCGCGGCGGGCGCTGCCGAGGAAAGGTTTTTTTTGCTTACCTTCCACCACAGCTGCGCCGTACCCTCCGGCGGGGTGCAGATGAGGTTCCAGTCAAAGGGGTTTTCGCTGGTGGAGACCGCCTTTACCGGGATGGCGTTGGGTGCGTCTGCAGCACAGGGCGAAAAGTCGTGGGCGCGGATGCCCACAGCGGTGCAGCCTGCCGGGACGGGCAGCGTCAGCCGCAAGGGAACGCCCCAGCCGTCCAGCCGGACGGTGTGGCTGTCCAGCGGGGTGCAGGGCAGAATGTTCTTGCAGCCGGTCAGCCGGGCGGCGGCAACGCTCTGCGGGTCGGCAAATACCTCTTTTGTGCTACCGGTGCGCAGTACCTGCCCCTCGTTCAAAACGATCATTTCCCGGCACAGACGGTAAGCCTCGTCCCGGTTGTGGGTCACCAGCAGGGCAGTGCCCGCAAAGTTTGCCAGCAGGCTGCCCACCTCGCCCTCTACCTCCTCCCGCAGGTAGCTGTCCAGCGCACTGAAAGGCTCGTCCAGCATCAGGATGCGGGGCTTGCCCACCAGAATGCGTGCCAGCGCGGCGCGCTGCTGCTGCCCGCCGGAAAGCTGGGCGGGGAAGCGCTTTGCAAGCGCTTCCAGCCGCATGGCGCGCAGCATCTCGCCGCAGGCGGCGCGGCGGGCGGCGGGGTCTTTTTCCGCTTTCAGCCCGCAAAGGACATTCTGCTCCACAGTCATGTTGGGGAACAGGGCGTAGTTCTGGAACAGCAGCCCCACGCCCCGCTGCTGCGGCGGCAGGTCGATGTGCTGCGCACTGTCGAACAGCACCCGCCCGTCCAGCACGATACGCCCGCGGTCCGGTTTTACGATGCCAGCGATGCACCGCAGGGTCATGCTTTTGCCGCAGCCGGAAGCGCCCAGCAAGGCGGTGGAGGTGTTGCCGGCGGTAAAAGCGGCGCGGAGGGTAAAGCCGTCCAGCTTTTTTTCAATGTTGACTTCAAGGCTCATTTCCTGCCACCCGCTTTCTGTTTCTTCTCCAGCAGGTTCACCGCCAGCAGCACCACCGCCGAGATGGCGATATCCACCAGCACCCACCGCATAGCGCCCAACTCATCGTTGGTGCGCCACAGCTGGTAGACCGTGGTGGCGATGGTGGCGGTCTTGCCGGGGGTGTAGCCCGCGATCATGCTGGTGGCGCCGTATTCGCCCAGTGCCCGGGCAAAAGCCAGCACTGTGCCCGCCAGAATGCCCTGACGGCAGGCGGGCATCCGCACCCGCCAGAAGATCCATGTATCGGACTGTCCCAGCGTCTGCGCCGACCACGCCAGCGTTTCGTCAAAGCTTTCAAACGCGCCGCGCGCGGTGCGGTACATCAGCGGAAAAGCCACCACGATGGAAGCGAAGATGGCGCTGTACCAGTTCATGACCAGCTTTACCCCGAACTGCTGCATGAAGAAGATGCCCAGCGGCCGCTTTGCGCCGAAGAGCAGCAGCAGAAAATAGCCCACCACCGTGGGCGGCAGCACCATGGGCAGGGTGAGCAGTACGTCCAGCACACCCTTGACCACCCGGGGCAGCCGGGCGATATAGTAGGCGGCAAAAATGCCAAGAAAGAACACCGCCGCGCAGCTGATCAAAGCAATGCGCAGGCTGTTCCACAACGGATACCAGTCCATGCCTGCTCCTTTATACGGCGCTGAAGCCCACGCCCTCGAATACGGTCATGGCCTTGTCGGTCTGCAGGTAGGCCAAAAACTCCTTGGCAGCCTCGGCGTTGGGGGCGGCCTTCAGCACGGCGGCGGGGTAGATGACCTGACCGCACATCTCCTTGGTGGCTTCGTCCACGGGGGTCAGACCGGCGCTGTAGGCATCGGTGCAGTAAACGACACCGGCATCCACGCTGCCCTCGGTGACCTGCGTGGTCACCTCCTTGACGTTGGAGCCGTAGGTGATCACGCCCGCAGCAGCCAGTGCAGCTTCGTCCAGCTGGTAGTAGGCAAGGATCTTCTGGGTGTACTGACCCACAGGCACATCGCTGTTGCCCATGCAGAACAGGATATCCTGTGCCTTCAGGTGCTCAGCCAGTGCGTCAAAGCTGTCAATGCCCTTGTCGCTGCCCTCCGGCACGCAGAGCACCACCTTGTTCTCCAGCAGGTTTACGCGGCTGTCGGCATCCACAAAGTCCAGCCCGTCCTTGTTCACATCGGCAGAAGCGGTGATGTCCAGCTGGTTCATCTGCTTCTGACCGGCAGAGATGAACAGATCGCAATCTGCGCCCTCCTGGATCTGGGTCTTGAGGGTGCCGGAGGAGTCGAAGTTGAAGCGGAAGGTCACCTCGGGGTGCTCTGCCGTGTAGCTCTCGCCGATGGCGTTCAGCGTCTCGGTGAGGGAGGCAGCGGCAAACACGATCAGCTCCACGCTCTGGGCTGCTTCCGAGGAAGCGGCGGCAGAGGAAGCCACAGACGATGCTGCGCTGGAAGCAGCGCCGCCGCAGGCGGTGAGGGCAGCGGCTGCAC
>CAVKCU010000261.1:0-2654 GCA_963654645.1 Clostridiales bacterium
AGGCGCTGGTGATGATCAGCAGCGGGGTCAGGTTGCCCACGAACATGGCGCAGACGTGCTGCAAGCCCAGCGGGATGGCCTGACGCAGGGACATTTTGGCTTCAAACTGATAAGCCGCTTCTTCAAGCTTGACTTCCTTCAAAAATTCCACTCTCCTCAAGGTTTTAAAGGTTTATGCGGTTCGGATGCTTTGCAAAAAAGCGAAAATATTATAGCAAAATGCAGATAAGATGTAAAATAAGTATGACTTTTATATGAAAAATTGCTGCATCCTACAAGCGAACTTTTCTCCGGTAGACAAGCAAAAAAACAGGGTTTCCGTATGATTTATCCCACCCTGTCGGGTGGGCAGCATACAGAATCCCCTGCTTTTTTCGTGCTTTTCTCTGTTTTTTGTGCGATACGGAAAATTTGCGTATCTGCGGTCAGCACAGCCCATAGTCCCGCAAACAGTGCGCGAGCCCTGCCTGTGTGGTGTCAAATACAATGCCCTGCGCCCGCAGTTTGCTGCAATCCATCGCAAGGTTCCGTGCCCAGTCAGCTTCCTGAATGTCGACCGTGATCCCCAGTGTCTCAGCGAACTGCCGGGCGGTCAGCACCATGTTTTCGGCGTTTTCACTGCCAAAATTATAGACCCCGCCGGGCAGGGTCAGAGCAGGCTCCAGCAGTGCCACCGCCTGCCGGACGTAGGTGATGCCGCGGAAATCCCGGACAGAAAAACGGATAGATTCTCCCCGCTGTGCCGCACGCAGAAGGTTCAGCGGCAGGTTGCCCCGAATAGGCAGCCGGTAGCCCGGCAGGTCGTACATCCATGTGGCACGCAGCAATACGGCGCTCGGGCAGAGCGTCTGCACCCGCTGCTCCATTTCCAGCTTGCCCTGCCCGTACACATTGGCAGGCTGCAGCGGAACGGTTTCCGACAGCGGACCGGACTGCTCTACACCGGCATAGACCTGATCCGAGCTGAAGGCCACCAGCTTTGTGCCAGTCTCAGCTGCAGCACGGGCAAGCCAAACCGGCAGCTCCACGTTGGCACGGTAGGCCTGCTCCGGGTGATCGGCGCAGTAACCGGTATCCGAAATAGCTGCGGTGTGCAGAATGACATCCGGGCGCTGCTGCAAAACTGCCTGCCGCACGGCGTCCTCCCCTGTTGTTGCCAGAAAACCTTTGGGAAAGGTGCACAGTTCGTAACGTCCCGCCCATTGCTGCATCACGCGGGAGCCTACAAAGCCGCCTGCACCGGTTACAAGGATCTTTTTCATTTTGTTCTCCCGCTATAAGGCATCAGATAAAAAATTCCAGCACGAACACCACGGCACAGCAGCCCGCAGCCACCTGAAACAGGCTTGCGCCAAACCATGCGGCAGCAATGCCGACTACCAACGCAACGGCACCCGCTGCCGGGCTCTGCGTTGCCTGAATGATGGCCGGAAAGGTCATCACTGCCAGCGTTACATAAGGCACAT
Organism: Clostridiales bacterium; assembly: GCA_963654645.1. Lineage (GTDB taxonomy): Bacteria > Bacillota > Clostridia > Oscillospirales > Ruminococcaceae > Faecalibacterium. The sequence continues at coordinate 1,467 of CAVKCU010000261.1, forward strand.
AGTACAAAAACGACTGAATAAAGCGATTTTTGATCGGCTTACGGATCAGTGTCAACGGCAGAACGCGGATGGCGTAGGACACCAGTGCCATGACTGCAATATAGATATAATTGTTATGCGTCATCTTCGTTTTCCTCCTGCCTGACCGGGAACAGCACCGCTGCTGCACCGGAGATCGCCACCGTTAAAAGAATGGTGCGGGTGCCCTCGGAAAGCGCCGAGATACCCGGCAGATAGCTGCACAAAAAGCTCAACACAAAGCTGATGACGACCAGCACCGCAACGATTCGGTCTTTGCGGGCTGGTGGAATGATGATAGCCAAAAACATTCCATACAACGCTACGCTCAGAGCGCTGACCACCCGCAGCGGCAGCAGGTTGCCCGCTATAATGCCCAACGCCGTACCGCAAGCCCAAGCCGGAGCTGCCAGCAGAATAGCTCCATAGGTATAGTACGGGTTCAGGTTGCCCGGGCGGGCGATGGTAATGCCGAACAGCTCGTCCGTGACATCGTAGCCGATGAGCAGCCGATGCCAGAAGGGCGTTTCCGGCGCAAAGCGCTGTGCCAGTGCGCAGCTCATCAGCAGATACCGCGCATTGGCGATCAGGGTAATGACTGCCACCTCAAAATAGGTGGCGTTTGCCATGATTAGCGCAAATGCAGCATATTCTCCTGCGGAGGCATTGTTCAGCAGACTGACGAGAAACCCCTGAAACGGCGTAAAGCCTGCCTTGCGCGCCGCAATGCCCAGCGAAAACGATACCGCAAAATAGCCCAGTGCAATGGGCACGCCATCCCGCATTCCATTACAGAACACCTTGCGACTGAACTGATCTGCCCTTCCCGTTTGGACGAGCTGCGGCTCTAAAAGCCTCTGCTTCGATTCCATAATTGATACTTCCCCTTTCCTATTTTGCAAACAACAAAACCTATTATACTCCCCTACGGTCGGAGAAGAAAGAGGTTTTGGACTTTTTTGTGTAAAATACTGCGGTCAAAATGCTTAGGGTTTGCGCTGATGTAGGGTACCCGCCTAATGAAACCATGTCTTCACCTGCTCTCTCCAAAGTGCGAAAATAGTACCATGGAAAAATGTATTTTTGAGAGCAGTCTAAAAAATACAGAGACGCATCAAGGAGGACTCCATGGAGAAGCAAGCATTGGCAGTACGGGAACAGCAATGGTAT
>CAVKCU010000262.1:0-2650 GCA_963654645.1 Clostridiales bacterium
TCCATGATCCTGAAAAACAACTCCATCAGCGACCGGGATATCATCCTCAAGCTGCAGGAAGCCAGCTGCGCCGGGGTGCGCATCGATATGATCGTGCGCGGCATCTGCTGCGTGCGTGCAGAGGTGCCCGGCAAGACCGAGAACCTGCACATCCGCAGTCTGGTGGGACGGTATCTTGAGCATGGTCGCATTTACAGCTTCTTCGACGGTACCCACACCCGTATCTACATTGCTTCCGGCGATTTCCTCACCCGCAATACAGAGTGCCGCGTGGAGGTCGGCGTGCGTGTGGAGGATCCCGCTCTGGTGCAAAAGCTCACCGATATCCTTCAGCTGCAGCTGCGGGATAACGTCAACGCCCGGGTCATGGATGCCAGCGGCAGCTACCAGAAGGTGAAGCCCGCCGAGGGGGAGCCGCTGGTCAACAGCCAGATGGGCATGTACGAGCTGCTGCGCAACGATTGGCAGCGCTCCGAGCCGTGGAAGTGCACCACCCCCGTGCCGGAAGCAGAAAAACCGGCAATCTGTCAGGAGGTCACCGTGGAGCAGCTCAAACAGGAGCTGCCCCATGTGTTCCAGCCTGCACCGGAAAAGGCAGAGAATGCCGCCCCGGCGGCGCAGCAGCCCGACCACTACGAGGCGCTGGAGCAGATGCTGAACAATAAGCCCCGCGCTGCGCAGCCCGCGCCCAAAACGCCCACTGCACCCCGCCCGGCTGCAAAGCCTGCCGTCACTGTCACCGCACCCAAGAAAAAGAGCCTGCTGGAACGCATCGGAAGCTTTTTCCGGCGCTGAGCTGTAAAATCATGTAAAACAAAACCAGAGCCGCTGCGCAGAAATTTGTGCGGCGGCTCTGTTTTTATGGATGAAGCTTTCCTCTGCGACCCCTCCCATGAAAATGCTTTTATCGCGTCCCGCAGGACGCGATAAAAGTGCAATATAAAATAAATTTTCCGCTGAATATGCCCGGAGCACAAGCGGAGGGCATTTTGAATCGTTCCACCGGAACGGTGGGCGGGTTCTGCTGTCCGCCGCTTGTGCATACACTTTTCGGGATAGGAGGGCGGCGTATGCGGGTAAAACGGAGCGGACAGGCAGCAAAAATACGCAGACGGCGGTGGGGTATCATGGCACTTGTGCTGGTGGGGCTGGCACTTTGTCTGCTGGCGGCTTTGCCGGTACAGGCCGCGCGGAGCACCAAAAAGTACTGCTTTCCGCTGGATACCACGGCGTGGCGCATCTCGGACGCCTACGGTGCGCGGACAGACCCCATTACCGGCAAGTCTGCGTTCCATCAGGGGCTCGACCTTGCCTGTGCGGCGGGCACGGCAGTGCTGGCGGTGCAGGATGGGGTCGTGACTGCGGCGGCATACAGCCCAAGCTACGGTAACCATCTGCGCATCCTGCACCCGGACGGCTGCGAGACCTGCTACGCGCACCTGCAGTACCTCTATGTCCGCCCGGGAGAGGTGGTGCAGGCTGGGCAGACGCTGGGCACGGTAGGGCAGACGGGTCGCGCCACAGGTGCGCACCTGCATCTAGAGCTGTGGCAGCAGGGCGCTGCCTGCGACCCCGCCGCCCTGCTGGAAAATGCCCCATGAGCCGGGTGCGGGCAGGGAAGCTTGTGTTTCGGGACCCGGTGCTGCTGTGCGGCGTGGTGTACCTGCTGCTCTACTTTGACGCCAGCGGCTTTCTGCGGCTGGGGCTGCTGGCGGCTGTTCTGCACGAGCTGGGGCACATTCTCGTCTACTGCATCCAGCAAAGGCATCTGCCGGTCATCGAGGTGACCATGACCGGCTTTTGTATGCGCACGGCAGGGGAGAATCTTTCCCCGTGCCAGCGGCTCGCGCTTGCCGCCGCCGGGCCTGCGGTCAATTTTGCCCTTGCAGGGGTATGGGCGGTGCGTCTTGCGCAGACAGCCACCATCCGCGGCAGTGCGTTTTGGGCAGCGAATCTGCTGACGGGGCTGTTCAATCTGCTGCCGGTGCCGCCGCTGGACGGCGCACAGATGGCAGCGTGCATTGGGATGCTCTGGCGGCAAAAATACGGAAAGTGCACACAAACCGCCGGAAACGATTGCAAAACCAGCATATTTGGGGTAAAATAAAAAGAACGCAAAAAACGGATTGTTTATGGAGGACCCGATGTTTGATCCCAAACTGAAAGAAGCGCTGGGACGGGTGCAGAAGCCCGGTCGCTATACCGGCGGCGAGCCCGGCAGTATCTATAAAGATAAGGATAAGGTGGATGTGCGCTTTGCCTTCTGCTTCCCGGACACCTACGAGGTGGGAATGTCCTTTCTGGGCGAAAAGATCCTGTACGAGTTGCTCAACAGCCATGAAAACTGGTGGTGTGAGCGTGCCTTTATGCCCTGGCTGGATATGAAAGCAGAGATGGAGCGCCTGCAGCTGCCGCTGTACACCATGGAGAGCAAAGACCCTCTCACGGCCTTTGATGCTGTGGGCTTTACCCTGCAGTACGAGCTTTCCTATACCAATATCCTTGCCATGCTGGACTTGGCTGGCATCCCGTTCTATTCCAAGGACCGTGACGACCGCTGGCCGCTGATCGTAGCGGGCGGCCCCTGCGCCTGCAACGCCGAGCCCATTGCGGATTTCTTTGACGTTATCCAGCTGGGCGAGGGCGAAAA
>CAVKCU010000263.1:0-2647 GCA_963654645.1 Clostridiales bacterium
TATTAGATTCAATGAGAAAGTTTCCGGCAGTGCTCTTGCCTCTCCCTTTGGGAGAGGTGGCACGGCGCAAGCCGTGACGGAGAGGGCGCACGCCGTTAGCCCCACCATTGAAGTTCAGATGTAATAAGAAAGTTCCCGCCACCGCTAAAGCCGTCCCCTTGGGGAAGGTGGCTTGACGCGAAGCGGCAAGACGGAAGGGGTACCCGCCAGAGTCTCCCTCCCCGAGGAAGCTATTTCTTTTACATTTGTCTTAGTGTTCCCAGTATACCGCATTTCTCCCAAAGGCGCAAGCGGCAAAAATTCGCATGAAATCAGGGGATAGTGCATATCTTTTACAATTGTCTTATATTTTGTTCCCCTACGGCGCACATTTGTATGCTTTGTGCTCTCGGGCGGGGTGCAGGGACAATATCTTTGTGCAAAGATGCTCTTGTTTTCGGCATGGGAAAACCGGTATACTACGGCTACGGAAAGCAACAGACGCACCGCAAAAACAGCGGTGCTGCGTGATAGGTGTATCACAGGAAAAGGAGAGGTTGATTATGGCACGAGTATATAACTTCAGCGCAGGCCCCAGCATGCTGCCCGAAAAGGTGCTGCGGCAGGCACAGGCCGAGCTGCTGGAATACGGCGACAGCGGTCAGAGCGTCATGGAGATGAGCCACCGCAGCAAGTGGTTCGATGCCATCATCAAGGACACCGAAGCCACGCTGCGCCGGGTGATGAACATCCCCGATAACTACAAGGTGGGCTTCTTTCAGGGCGGTGCTACCCAGCAGTTCGCCATGGTGCCGCTGAACTTTATGACCACCGGCAAGGCGGACTACATCGTGTCCGGCAACTTCTCGGGTCTGGCTGCCAAGGAGGCTGCCAAGTTCGGCGAGGCCAAGATCGTGGCGTCCAGCAAGGATAAAAACTTCACTTATATCCCGGATGTAAACGCTATCGACTACGACAAGGACGCCAGCTACATCCACATCTGCCAGAACAACACCATCTTCGGCACCCAGTTTGTGGAGCTTCCGCAGGTGGAGGGCGTGCCGCTGGTGGCGGACATGAGCTCCATGATCCTTTCCAAGCCCGTGGACGTCAGCAAGTACGGCTGCATCTACTTTGGCGTGCAGAAGAACGTAGCCCCCGCCGGCATGGCCATTGCCATTGTCCGGGACGACCTGCTGGGCCACGCCGCCGACACCGTGCCCACCATGATGAACTACACCACCCTGCTGGCCAAGGACAGCATGTACAACACCCCGCCGTGCTGGTGCATCTACATGACCGGTCTGGTGCTGAAGTATCTGGAAAACGACATCGGCGGTCTTGCCAATATGCAAAAGATCAACGAAGCTAAAGCCAAGGTGCTGTACGACTATCTGGACGGGCAGGAGTTCTTCACGAACCCTGTGGAGCACCGCTACCGCAGCACCATGAACGTCACCTTCACCAGTCCCAACGCGGACATGGACAAAAAGTTCTGCGCCGAAGCCGCCGAGGCGGGTTTTGTGAACCTGAAGGGTCACCGTCTGGTAGGCGGTATGCGCGCTTCCATCTACAACGCCATGCCTGCCGAGGGCGTGGACAAGCTGGTGGACTTCATGGAGAAGTTCCGCAAAAAGAATGCATAAAGAGGGGTTTCAGATATGTACACCATCAAAACGCTCAACGCAATCAGCCCGGTAGGGCTGGCAAAGCTGCCCAAGAATCAGTTCGATGTCTCGGTGGATGCCGATGCCCCGGACGGCATTCTGGTGCGCAGCGCCGACCTTTTGAATACCACCTTCAACGATAATCTGCTTGCCATTGCCCGCGCAGGTGCGGGTGTGAACAATATCCCGCTGGAGCGCTGCAGCGAGCAGGGCATCGTGGTGTTCAACACCCCGGGCGCCAACGCCAACGCCGTGGCGGAGCTGGTCGTCGGCATGCTCATCGCGGGCAGCCGTAACGTAGCTGCCGCCGCCCAGTGGTGTCAGGGACTGGCCGGTGATCCCGCCATGGCAAAGAGCGTGGAAAAGGGCAAGAAGCAGTTCGTGGGCAACGAGATCAAGGGCAAGACCCTTGGCGTCATCGGTCTGGGTGCCATCGGCTCCCGGGTGGCAAACTGCGCCATCGAGCTGGGCATGGAGGTCTACGGCTACGACCCCTACATCTCCATTGAAGCCGCATGGAACCTGAGCAGTCAGGTGCACCACTGCGTAAACCTGAACGATATGCTGCCTCTGTGCGACTACATTACCATCCATGTGCCCTACCTGCCCACCACCAAGGACACCATCAACGCCCAGACCCTTGCCCTGTGCAAGGACGGCGTCAAGATCCTGAACTACGCCCGCGGCGAGCTGGTGAACACCGCCGCCCTGCTGGAGGCCATGGACAACGGCAAGGTGTCCGGCTACATGACCGACTTCCCCTCCGAGGCCATTCTGGGCCGTCCCGGCATCGTGTGCACCCCGCACCTTGGTGCCTCCACCCCGGAAGCCGAGGACAACTGCGCCATCATGGCGGCGCAGGAGCTGAGCGATTACCTGCGCAACGGCAACATTGCCCACTCGGTCAACCTGCCGGAGGTGCACCAGCCCCGCGCCGGCGGCAAGCGCATCTGCATCATCCACAAAAACGAGCCGGGCATGATCAGCCAGATCACCGCCCT
>CAVKCU010000264.1:0-2647 GCA_963654645.1 Clostridiales bacterium
TCTGCTGCACCTGTTCCCGCTGCTGCTCCTGCCGGGATTCCTCGGTGGAGAAGATGTCATCTGCCCCTTTCAGCGACACGTTTAAGCTGCCTTTCGGCATTCGCCATCACCTCCTTCGTCAGAGAGCGGTAGGCTTCTGCCACCTTGCCTTTGGGGTCATGCTGGAAAATGCTCTTGCCCACGGCACTGATTTCCGCAGCACGGACAGATCTGGGAATGGTCTGGTCGAACACCTTGATCTTACTGCCGTAAGCACCCCGAATCAAATTGTCGATCTGCTGCCCATAGTTGGTGCGGCTGTCGGTCATGGTCAACAGGATGCCCTCGATTTTCAGCTTCGGATTGATCTGCCGCCGGACTTTTTGGACGGTCTGCAAAAGCTGTTCCAAACCTTTTGCAGACAGATACTGCGCCTGCACCGGAATCAGGGTGGTGTCTGCCGCTGCCAGCGCATTGACGGTCAGCATCCCAAGGGAAGGGGTGCAGTCCAGCAGAATAAAGTCGTATTCGTGCTTTGCACTGTCCAGCACCTGCTTGAGCATCTTTTCCCGGTTCATGCAGTTGACGAGAGACACTTCCAGCCCTGCCAGTTCGATGTTTGCCGGAATCAGGTCAACGCCCTCTGCATGGTGCAGAATGCCCTCACCGGGCTGGATGGGCTGATCGTTCATCGCTTTTGCCATCAGGGTGGAAAGGGTTGTGGGCAGTTCATCGGGCTGCTGCCAGCCCATGCTGATGGTCAGTGACCCCTGTGGGTCAGCGTCCACCAACAGGACCTTTTTGCCTTCCATCGCCAGCCCGATGCCCAGATTTTCACAGGTAGTGGTCTTGCCGGTGCCGCCTTTCTGGTTGACGATGGCAATCGTGGTTGCTTTCTTTGAAATTCTCATTACCTCCGATTCGCTAAGTCGTGGTTGGTTTGGTTTTGGTAGGAAAGCTGCATGGTGGTGGGTGCGTTGTACAGAGAAGCGAGCAGATATTGTTTCATGTTTCGAATCGGGCTGCTGTTCTCTGCAAGGCACTTCAGCACAAAGCGGATATGGTCGGCATTCAGCTTCATAAACCGGCTGCGTACCACCTCGGCGGGCTTATCGTCCCCGGCAATGCGCAGCGTCTTGCGGTTGGTAGCGCAGGTGTCCACCAGCAAATCTACGATTTGGTAGATGGTGTCCTCATCGTCCGGGCAAAGCCGGAGCAGAAGGTCTACCTCCAAAGACTGAGAAAAATATTCTTCCAGTTGTTCACGTTCGCTCATCCAGTCGTTTTCATCGGAATAGATAGGATCAGTATCGCTTATCTCTGTATTATTTCTCTCAGTCTTATTACATCGTAGTTTGGCCGGGTCTTGAAGCGTATTCTGGACGACTCCAGAATCGTCATTATCACGATTCAGAAAGCGTAGTTTTGACGATTCTGACGAAAAATTCTTTACATAGATGAGATCGGGCTTGCCCAGCCCCCTCCGTTTGCGTTCAATCAGGCCGTACTCTTCCAGTTCTCGCAGCAGCTTGGTGGCCTTTTTATCGGCACAGCCCAGTGAATCCTGCACCTCCTGCACAGTATAGATGATGAACACCCGCCCAGCCTTGTCCAACCAGCCGTTCCGTGCTGACAGGCTCATGCGGTCCAGCAGGATACCGTACAGCGTTTTGGCATCTGTGGAAAGCGGTTGGAAGTGGCTATCCTGAAACAACAGCTTGGGAATCCGGTAGAAGGAGAACAGCTCGCTGGACTGCCCATAGAAGTAATCAAGGTCTGCGGTTCTTGTCGGCTTTCTTTCGGGCATAGAGAATATCCCATTTTTCAGGTGTGGAACGGAACACGTTGACCTGCTTCTTATAAGGGCAGTGGGCATACAGGCAGGTGCGGAACTTGAAATCGGGCCGATAGTACGGACACAGCTTGCAGCTGTCCGGGGCACGGTCAGAACCTTCGCCAGCGGCGATCACATGGTGCATAGAGTGCTGGACATGGCGAAGAGCTTCGTTTCGCTTGTGGCTCACTTGGCATCACCTCGTTTCTCCAGCGGTGCCATCAGGTCTTTGTAGCAGGGAACCAGCACACAGGGCTTTGCCCGCTTGTAGGGGCACCCTTCGCACTTGCTGGGGCCTTTGGGCGGCTCGATCAGGTAGTAGCAGTTCTCTTTGCCGAGAACGCAGCCCTTCTTTCGGTTTTTCCAGAAGAAGCAGTGCCGGCAATCTGCCGGGCGGGAAGCATGGTAGCGGATACCGTCCATCGTGACGGTCAGAACTTTTTTCATCGGTAAACCCTCCTTTGGTGGATTCGGGAAGTTCAGCCCGAAAACAAAAAAAGCGCGTTCCTCTTTCTGTTCCGAGAGAACAGCGAGTGAACGCGCTATGTATGGAGAAAAGTGTTTTGCACGGTTTCGGGCAGGAATGTGGAAAATAGATTTACACAAATTATCTTGTATTTACATGGATTTACAGGAAAGCGGCTACCAATCTTAGCAGAGAGCGGGAAAACAGAGTTCAAAAGGTGCTTTATGGGGCTTCATTAGCTGGAAGCCTGATTTTATTAGCTGGAACCGAAAATTCTGCTAATGGCATTAGCTGGCTAATTTTGGTGATAGGTTCAAAATGAAAAATGCGAAGATCGTCTTTCACATGGAAAAATGACCTTCGCATTT
>CAVKCU010000265.1:0-2640 GCA_963654645.1 Clostridiales bacterium
GGAAGGTGGCGTTGGCGATGATGTTGGCAGCGCCGCGCTCCTTCAGGTTGCTGGCAACCTCCAGCATGCTCTCGCCGGAAGCAATGATATCGTCTGCGATAAAGACGGTCTTGCCTTCCACGCTCTCGCCCAGATACTCATGGGCAACAATGGGGTTGCGACCATTCACCACACGGGTATAGTCGCGGCGCTTGTAGAACATACCCAGATTGCAGCCCAGCACGCTGGAGAAGTACATATTGCGGTTCATAGCGCCCTCGTCCGGGCTGACCACGGTGAACTTTTCCTTATCGAAGGACAGGGTGGGGTCCTTCTTCAGCAGGCTCTTCAGCACCTGATAGGTGGGCATGGCGTTATCAAAGCTCATCAGGGGCACTGCGTTCTGCACGCGGGGGTCGTGTGCGTCAAAGGTGATGATGTTGCGCACGCCCATGGTCTGCAGTTCCTGCAGAGCCACAGCGCAGTCCAGGCTCTCGCGCACCACGCGGCGATGCTGACGACCGCCGTACAGGCTGGGCATAATCACAGACACGCGGTGTGCCTTACCGGCAACAGCCTGGATCAGGCGCTTCAGGTTTGCAAAATGATCGTCCGGGGACATGTGGTTCTCGTAGTTGAACAGCTTGTAGGTGACGCTGTAGTTGCCCGGGTCCACCACGATAAAGATATCATCGCCGCGGACAGACTCCTTGACCAGACCCTTGGCATCGCCGCTCTGGAAACGGGGGCAGTCGCAGGAAATAATGAAGGTGTCTTTTTCAATTCCAGCAGCCTTTGCCCAACGGACAAGGTGCTTGTCGATCAGGCCGGTCAGCTCCTCGGCACCGGGGCAGGCGATCAGCCGCATATCCGCCACACTGGGCTGCTCAAAGAAGGACTTAGGGGAAATTTCAATAGACATAGTCACATAACTCCTTATTGCTGTTTACGATCCGTACCATGCACACAAGCGCGCATATCTGGTTTTATTTTATCACATTTTGTCGATTGTTCCATATCAATTTGTTTCATGTATGGATTTTCTGCGCCTTGCACAGCTGTTTTTCCTTTTCCTTAAAGAGAATGTGAGTTTCTTACAAAAACACGACCAAATCTTTACCGTTTCGCAAATTTCATCTGATTTTTGAGGAAAAGTAGTACTTTTTATCGCAACAGCAAACACCTCGGAACGTCTCCACGCACCTTATTATAATACTTATTTTTCCGGTGCGCAGAGCGCCTCTGCCAGCCTGTCGCTGATCTCCTGCAGACATTCCAGCAGCAGCGGACTGAACTGGCTGCTTTGGGCGGTGCAAAGCAGATATACCGCCGCCTTGTGGGGGTAAGGGCGCCCGTTTTCGCCGCCGGTCAGTGCATCGTAAGCATCCGCCAGCCCCACCACCTGCGCCTCCAGCGGGATCTGCTCCCCTGCCAGCCCGTCCGGATAGCCGGAGCCATCGTACCGTTCATGATGCCAGCGGCAGATCTGTGCCGCCGTCTGCGCAAAAGCCGCTTCCTGCCGGGTGCTGTTTTCCTCCAGCATCTGTGCCCCCAGTGTTGTATGCTGCCGCAGCATTGTTTCCTCTTCTGCAGTCAGGTCGGTATTGCATAGCAGCCGGTTTTCCAGCTCTATTTTGCCGATGTCGTGCAGCGCTGCCGCCAGCGTGATGCGGCGGCGTACAGAGCCCGTAAGCCAGTGCTGTCCGTTTTTCTGCGCCAGCTGTGCCAGCAGCAGCGCAGTAATGATCTGGATACGCCGCACATGGTCCCGGCTCTCGCCGTTGCGTTTTTCCATGACCCGGTTCAGCAATGCAAGCATGATCCGGCTGTTCTGATCCGCTTCCCGGATCTGTTTTTCCACCGCTGCGCAAAGCCGCCGCTGCTTCGCGTACAGCCGCATGGTATTACTGATGCGCTGGCACACCACCCGGGCGTCAAAGGGACGGCTGATGTAGTCTGACGCTCCCAGATCAAAGGCGCGGCGCATGGCGTCCACCTTGTCCTCGCTGGAGATCATAATGACCGGGATATCCTCCAGCATTTTCTGCCGGTCCATCTCCTCCAGCACCGCAAAGCCATTCATTCCCTCCATGTGGATGTCCAGCAGCACAATGGAAATCCCATTGCTGTTTTCCTCCAGCAGATGCAGGCACTCTTCCCCGCCGGCAGCCTCGGCAGTATCAAAACGGCTGCCCAGTATCTCGGTGAGCATTCTCCGGTTCATAGCAGAATCATCCACGATCAATACGCTCTGGCGGCATTCCTGCCAGTCGTCTGTGTTCAACTGCTCCAGCATTCTGTTGCGTTCATCTGCCATTTTCCTACCTCCTGCGGGCGTTTTTCCGCTGCAAAGCTCTCATTTCAGCCTGATTATACTCCGCCCTTTTCTTCTTCGTCAACGGAAGCAGGACCATGCCGCACTCTGTTGTTTTTTCGAAAGTCTGCGTATTGCGGTCATTTTGCTGCATTTTTCGCGAAATCCGTCCTTCTCACACGCACAAAACGACACATCATCAGGAGTGTAACAGCTTATTTTATGCTGCTTTTTCCGTAAAAACTCCCTCTTGATTTTACCTGTCAAATCCGGTATAATAAAAATCGCTCACAAAATGATACGCCGGTGTGTCGGAATGGCAGACGAGGGGGACTCAAAATCCCTTG
>CAVKCU010000266.1:0-2630 GCA_963654645.1 Clostridiales bacterium
CTTTACGCCAGCGCGCCCTTATCCAGCCATTTGCCCCGCGCCATGCGCAGCAAGAACAGTGCGCCGCGGGTGCAAAGCTCCGCGCACATGGCTACCCATACGCCCACCAGCCCAAAGCGGGGAGCCAGCAGGACAGCCAAGGTCAGCCGCACGCCCCACATACTGACAAGGTTCAGCACAAAGCAGCCGGTGCTGTCGCCCGCGCCCTGCATGGAGCCGCTGGCTACGATGCTTGCCCCGAACATGGGCTCGGCAAAGGCTTCGATGCGCAGCACCCGCGCCCCCAGCGCGATGACGGCGGCGTCGGCGGTAAAGATGCCCATGAGCTGCGGGGCAAACACATACAGCCCCACGCCGGTCAGCGCCATGATGCCCATGCCCATGGCGGTGCACAGCCACGCAAAGCGCTTTGCCATGTCCCGGCGGTTTGCGCCTACAGCCTGCCCCACCAGCGCAAGGGCGGCGTCCTGAATGCCGTAGCCCGCCATGTAGCACAGGCTCTCGGCGCTGACGCCCAGACTGTTGGCGGCAATGGCGGTGGTGCCCAGCCCGGACACGATGCGCACCAGCAGCACCTGTGCCGAGGACAGGGCGGCACGCTCTGCCGCCAGCGGCGCGCCCACCTTCCACACGTTGTGCAGGCAGGCGCGGGTAATGCGCCACGAGCCGGGTTTGCGGATGCACAGCGGACCGTCCCGCAGCAGCAGAACACCCAGCGCCAGCGTACCGCCCACGGCGTTGGCAAGGGCTGTGCCCAGCGCCGCGCCCGGCACACCCCAGCCCAGACCCCAGACCGTGAGGCTTTGACCGAACACCGTCATTTCCCGGGTGGGGTTGATGAAGAAAAAGTTGAAGAGGATGTCCAGCACGCAGGAGAACACGCTGATCAGACCGGGGGTCAGGGCATCGCCGGTGGAGCGCAGCATGGCGGCGTAGGTGCCCATTGCCATGAGAAAGGGCAGGGAAGCCGCCCATATCGCAAAATACGCCGAGGCGTCCGCCTGCAGCGCCGCGTCTGCGCCCAGCCACCCGGGCAGAAACCGGCTGATGCCCACGCCAAAGGCTGCTGCGGCAAGCCCCACCGCTAAATTGAACAGCATGGACTGCCGCAAAACGCCCCGGGCGTCCTGCTGGCGGTCTGCGCCCAGATACTGCGCCACCTGAATGGAAAACGCCATGCACAGCCCCGCCAGCATGCCGTGCAGCAGCCATGTGCTGGAGCTGACGATGCCGATGGAAGCGGTGGCGGCGGCGCCGATATGCCCCACCATGGCTGCGTCGATGTACTCCATGGCGGTAACTACGATCTGCTGCAAAATGGAAGGGATGCTCAGCGTCAGCGCCACCTGTGCGGTGTGGCGCAGCGGCACCTGCTCGCCCTGCCGCATCCGGGCAGAGAGCTGCTCAAGGGTAATGGACATGGGACCTCCTGCGTTGCGGGTGAAAAATACAGACTAATATACTATTATAAAGAGCGGCAGGAAAAAAGTCAATCCGCAGCGAATTTTGCCGCCGGGATTGATTTTTGGGCAAGGGCGTGATACACTCACAACGTACTATACAGAAAGAAAGAGGAATGTTATCTTATGATCGCAATGCTTACCTCTGTCATTGGGCAGCGGGGCGTGGATGCCATGGCATTTTTGCTGGCGTTTGCCCTGACCGCCCTGACGGATTCCATTTTCCGCGATAAACTGCCCCACGACCACGGTCGCGCCTTTGCGGTGAACGGCGAGCTTTCCAAGGGCAAGGCGCGGGGCTCCGGCTTGATCTTTGTGCTGTGCATCGCGCTGGTGTCGCTGGCGTTTCTGCCCTTCACCACCGAGTATGTGGTGTACAATGTGCTGCTGATCGCCTCCATGCTCTCCGGTTATCTGGACGATGCCGCCGAGACCGCATGGAACGAGTACAAAAAAGGCATCATTGATTTTGTCATTGCGGTGCTGGCGGGCGTCACCTACCTGAACTTCAACGGCTGCGGGGTGCACTTTCTGCAGTGGAGCTTTACGCTGCCCTATGCGGTGTACCTGCTGCTCATCGTCATCCTGATCTGGGCAAGCATCAACGTGGTCAACTGCACCGACGGTGTGGACGGCCTTTCCGCCAGTCTGGCGGTGGTGACCATCGGCACCTATCTGCTGGCGTATAAGACCGAGCTGGGCACCTACGCCACCGCCGGTGTGGTGTTCATCGGTGCGCTGCTGGCCTACCTGTGGCTCAACGCCAAGCCCTCCAGCCTGCTGATGGGCGATGCCGGCAGCCGCGCTATGGGCTTTTTCATCGCCATGCTGTCGCTGAAGTGCGGTCATCCCTTCGCCTTCCTGCTGGCGGCTATCGTGTTCATCGCGGACGGCAGCTTGGGCATTCTGAAGATCAGCCTGAAGCGTTTTCTGCACATCTGGATCCTGAAAAACACCCTGACCCCCCTCCACGACCATGTGCGCAAGCGCAAGGGCTGGAGCGACGAGCAGGTGGTAGCCCGCTGGCTCATTTTGCAGTGTGTGGCTTCGGCTCTGCTGCTGCTCCTTGTGCGGGGCTGAGCGGCACACAATAAAACCAAAGAGAAACACCCTCAGACCGCTGCGCCTGAGGGTGTTGTTTTGTTATTCGGTAATGGAAAGCTGCGCTGC
>CAVKCU010000267.1:0-2627 GCA_963654645.1 Clostridiales bacterium
ATCGAGCTGGGCATCCCGGTGGTCATGGCTGTGAACATGATCGATCTGGTGCGCAAGAACGGCGACACCATCGACCTGAAGAAGCTGAGCGCAGAGCTGGGCTGTCAGGCAGTGGAGATCAGCGCCCTGAAGGGCGAGGGCACCGCGGACGCCGCCAAGGCTGCAGTTGCCGCCGCCAAGGCTGCTAAGACCGGCGAGCTGCCCCATGTGTTCACCGGCAGTGTGGAGCATGCCATTGCCCACATCGAGGAGAGCATTCAGGGCAAGGTGGAGCCGCGCTTCCTGCGCTGGTACGCCGTCAAGCTGTTCGAGCGGGACGAGAAGGTGCTGGAGGAGCTGAAGCTGGACAAGGCACTGGTGGAGCACATCGACGAGCACATCCGGGACTGCGAAACCGAGATGGATGACGATGCCGAGAGCATCATCACCAACCAGCGCTACGCCTACATCAACACCGTGGTGCACAAGGCGGTGAAGAAGAAGGCCCGCAAGGACAACCTGACCGTCTCCGATAAGATCGACCAAGTGGTCACCAACCGCGTGCTGGCACTGCCCATCTTTGCGGTGATCATGTGCGTGGTGTATTACATCGCAGTTTCCAGTCTGGGCGGCATCGTGACCGACTGGACCAACGACACCCTGTTCGGCGCATGGATCCAGCCCGGCGTGCAGACCCTGCTGGAAAACGCCGGCGCAGCAGACTGGGTGGTCTCGCTGGTAGTAGACGGCATCATCGGCGGTCTGGCAGCGCCCATCGGCTTTGCCCCGCAGATGGCTATCGTGTTCTTCTTCCTGTCCATTCTGGAGGACTGCGGCTACATGGCGCGTGTTGCCTTTATCATGGACCGTCTGTTCCGCCGCTTTGGTCTGTCCGGTAAGAGCTTCATCCCCTTCCTCATCTCCTCCGGCTGCGGCGTGCCCGGCATCATGGCTACCCGTACTATTGAGAACGAGAAAGACCGCCGCATGACCATGATCACCACCACCCTGATCCCCTGCGGCGCAAAGCTGCCGGTCATCGCCCTGATCGCAGGCTTCCTGCTGGGCGGTGCATGGTGGATGGCACCTGTGATGTACTTTGCAGGTATTGCACTGGTGGTCATCTCCTGCATCATCATGAAAAAGAGCAAGGCCTTTGCAGGCGATCCCGCTCCCTTCGTTATGGAGCTGCCTGCTTACCATATCCCCTCTGCCAAGGGCGTTCTGCTCCATGTGTGGGAGCGTGTGTGGGCCTTCCTGAAGAAGGCCGGTACCATCCTGTTCCTCTGCTGCGCCGTCATGTGGTTCCTTGCAAGCTTCGGCATTGCAGACGGCGTGTTCGGCCTTGTGGATACTGAAAACAGCTTCCTTGCCGTCATCGGCGGCGTTCTGGCTCCCATCTTTGCTCCTCTGGGCTTTGGCACCTGGCAGGCTGTTGCCTCCTCTCTGTCCGGCTTCGTGGCAAAGGAAGGCATCGTGAGCACCATGGGTGTTCTGGCTGGTCTGGGCGAGGTGGAAGAGTACCTCACCGATATGCACGCTGCCTTTGCACAGTTCTTCCCCACCAGCATTGCAGCTGTGTCCTTCATGGTGTTCAACTGCTTCGACTCCCCCTGTCTTGCAGCTATCTCCACGATGGCGCGTGAGATCGGCGGCGGCAAGAAGCTGGCCTACGCTCTGCTGTACCAGAACATTCAGGCATGGCTGGTGGCGCTGATGGTCTACCAGCTGGGCGGTCTTATCACCGGCGAAGTTGCCTTCAACGCCTTCACCGTGGTTGCCGTCATCGTACTGGTGGGCTACCTGTACGCTCTGTTCCGCCCGGATCAGAACGCAAAGCACGCACAGGCTGAGCGCGAAGCCGGTCGCAGCGTTGGACAGAAAGCGTAACGCTTTATGACCACAAATCTTACCCTCGGAACCACCGATATCATCGTGCTGGCGGTGCTGGCAGTGCTTGCCATCATAGCTGTGCGCGTGGTGATGGGGTTCTTCCGACACTGAATCAAACAAAAAGGAGTGGCGCATGATGACCGCATGGTTGATGGCAAATTTGGTAAATATCGTGGTAGTGGGCATCGTCCTGCTCCTGCTGGTGCTGGACGGACGCTCGATCTGGAAAAACCTCAAGCGGGGCGGCAGCTGCTGTGACTGCGGCTGCTCCGGCAATTGCAGCTGCTGCGGCGGCTGTGCACACAGCACCGTAAAGCAATAAAAAGTAACCGCAAGGAGCGCGGGCTGAAACTCTCGGCTCGCGCTCTTTTTTAGGCAAAATAAAGTTAGCTTGTGATAACACCGGGCAAGCCCCGGCGCGTAAAAAGGAGAGTGACCGGTATGCAGCTGACCGCAGCGCATCTGCGCTATCTGCTGGCGATCTACGAGGTAAGCCGCACCCATCTGGATATCAGCTCCCGCAGCATTGCGGAAAAGCTGGGGGTGACAAAACCCTCGGTGGTGCGCATCCTGAACCTGCTTATGGAGCAGGGCATGATCGTAAAGGAATACTACGGTAAAATTTACCTGACCGACCGCGGCATCTGGGTGGCAAAGCGGGTGCAGCAGGAGCTGGACGCCATTCTGGCACACTTCCCGCCGGTGAGCGGGGAGCTGACAAAGGAGGAGCAGTGGAACGCTGCCCTTGCCATGAC
>CAVKCU010000268.1:0-2602 GCA_963654645.1 Clostridiales bacterium
AGGATCACTGCCATTATACCATTTTTGACTCCGATTGGACAACCTATATTCAGGAATTTAAGACCCACGGCTGCAGCCGGATGTTCCCGTTCCCCAACAATGCCGACCCCAACATTCCCTATCAGGCTGTGGAGAACGCTATGCTGCCGGGTCTGGTGGAGAATGGCTTTGTGTTCAAGTGCGACACCATTGCCGAACTGGCTGAAAAGCTGGGTCTGCCCGCCGACCAGCTGGAGGCTACCGTTGCGCGGTATAACGAGTTGTACGACAAGGGCGAGGATGAGGACTTTGGCAAAGAGGCGCACCGCATGAGCGCCATCCGCACCGCACCCTTCTACGGTGCAAAGAACACCGGCTACATTCTGTGCACCATGGACGGCATCCAGATCGACCAGAACATGAATGCCGTGGATACCAACAATGATCCTATTCCCGGTCTGTACGTTGTGGGCAACGACTCCGGTGCATACTTCTCCGGTACCTATCCCAATCTGTCCACCGGTGCCGCCTGTGGTCGTACCGTTACCTTTGGCCGCCGCGCCGGTCGCATCGCTGCCACCGCAGGTATTTAAGCTTTCTTCTTTTTCTTCTTTCTTATCAAAAGGGGCTGTTGCACATCCGTGCCGCAGCCCCTTTTGCATTTTATACGGATATCCGATTTTGCGGCAGCCCAATATAAAAATCCGTTTCTGCTGACTATGACCCTCGCTGCGCAGGCAGCTCTTGACTTTTTGCTGACAAACCGGTATGTTGATATTGTCCGTTAGCCGCACAGCATTATATTTATAATATAAGGTAACTTTATGGAAAAACGCAGCACGACCCCTTTGCAGATCACCGACCGCTTTGGCGCACAGGCGGCCTTTGCCAGTCTGCGCCTGCCGGACGGCACCGAAGCCAGCGTACCGGCAGAGCACGCAGCTGCCATTTATGTAAACGAGCAGCCCGCCTTCCGGGTGGTATGCACGCCTGCGCTGCTGCCGCAGCTGGCTTTAGGGCGGCTGCTCACCGAAGGGTGGATCGCATCTGCGGATGAGGTGGAGCAGATTGCCGTCTGTGCCGAGGGCGCAAAGGTGCAGGTGTATCTGCACCACCCGCTGCCCACCCGCTGCGCCGCCGCGCAGGAGGTTGCCAGCTGCTGTACCGATAATATCCCGCTGGGCAGCCCGGTGGAGTTACAGCCCCTGCGCCCTGTGCCCGGGCTGGCGCTGCAGCCGGAATGGGTGGAGTGCCTGACCGCCGCCATGCACGCCGGTCTGCCGCTGTACCGCGCCACCCGGGCGGTGCACAGCTGCTTTGTGCTGCACAAGGGCGAGATCGTTTTTGCCTGCGAGGATCTGGGGCGACACAACGCGCTGGATAAGGCGGTGGGCTGCGCGGTGCTGGCGGGGCTGCCGCTGGCAGAATGCGTGCTGTACACCAGCGGACGGGTGCCGCTGGATATGGTGCGCAAGGTCATCCGCGCGGGGGTGCCGGTGCTGGTAAGCAAAAGCATGCCCACCGTGCAATCCGCAGAGCTTGCGGCGGAGTACGGCCTGCAGCTGGTGTGCGGACGCAAAACCCCTAAAGTTTAAGCAAATAGTACAAAAAGAATCGTCGCAAATCAGAAAAGCCTGTCTGTTTCTGTTGACACACTTTGCGCCTGCATGTTAATATAGTATCGAAGAGACCGCTCCGCTGTTGCAGCAGCCAGAGCGGCCTCAATTGCTGTCCGGGGTTACCCGGCAAAATAAAAAACAGGCAGGTGATAACATGAAGCAGGCAACCAACCCGTTTGCGCCCGTACCGCTGTGGCGCAGGCGGCTGCCGGGCTATGCAGCTATGGGCGCTGCGACCATCGCCTTGGCGGTCGGTCTGACCGCCTTGCAAGGCGCACGCACCACGGTTGCCGGTACGCTGCTGCCGGTGTCGGAGGCGGATGCAGCCGCCTACGGCATCAGTGCAGTGTACCAGCTCGACGATGGCAGCTACCGCGTGGAGGGCTCTCAGAAGGGCTTCCAGAGCGATGTGCAGGCTGCCGTGACCATTGACGCCGAGGGCAATGTTTCCGCAGTAGAGATCCTCTCGCAGGACGAAACCGAAAGCCTTGGCGGTCAGTGCGTCAACCCGGAGTTTACGTCCCAGTACCAGGGCGCAGCTCCCTTCACGCTGGCGGGCAAGAGCTACACCGTAACGGACCCCGTTACCGGTGCCGCCTATGCCGCTGCCGGTGCGGCGGAGGAGCAGCCCGCTGCTGTCGGGAATTTTGACCCCGCACAGTGGCGCACCTTTGATACCTCTCCCGAGGCCGAGGCTACCCGCAAGATGTATGCTGCGGGGCTCACCCTCTCGGCGCTGAATGGAGAGCCTTTGGACGATGCGCTGGCTCCGCCGCTGGATTCCAGCGCAGAGGCCGTGGCACGGCGCAAGCTGTACGCAGCCATGCTCAGCAAGAGTGCACAGGACGGCGAGCCGATGGCAGTCCCCTTTGCGGATCTCTCGGCAGAAGAGCAGTCCAAGGTGCGTCTGGAGCAGGCCAGCCTGACCACCGCCGGCAACACGTCCGGTGCTGTCAGCGCAGACCTGACCGAGGTGGACGCCCTTTCCGGCGCGACCATCACCT
>CAVKCU010000269.1:0-2594 GCA_963654645.1 Clostridiales bacterium
GGCTCGTCCTCCACCTTCATGCGCAGGCGGCGGATGTTCACATCCACGATCTTTACATCACCGAAGTAGTTTTCGCCCCAGACCCCTTTCAGGATCTTTTCACGCACCAGCGCGGTGCCCGGGTTGCGGAAGAACAGCTCCATGATCTGGAACTCCACCTGCGTCAGCTCAATGGGCTGACCGGCTTTCAGCAGCACGCGGCGGTTTTCGTCCAGCACAAATTCGCCGCTGGTCAGGGTGCCCAGCGGGCTGTTCTCCCGGCTGTCCCCCTCCTTGGTGCGGATGACCCGGCGGCACAGCGCCTCTACACGCGCCAGCAGTTCGCTGACGCTGAAAGGCTTGGTCATGTAATCATCTGCGCCGATGGACAGGCCGCGGATCTTATCCTGCTCCTGCCCCTTGGCGCTGAGGATGATGATGCCGATCTGCTGGTCAGTGCGGCGGATGGTCTCGCACAGCGAGAACCCGTTCATGCCCGGCAGCATCACGTCCAGAATGGCGGCGTCGCAGCCGGGCTTCTGCGCCAGCAGCGGCAGGGCGGCTTCGGCGCTTTCAGCCTCCACTACCTCCATCCCCGCATGGCGCAGGTTCAGGACGATCATATCGCGGATATTGGCTTCATCTTCTACAACAAGCACTCGTACCATGCAGCATCCTCCATTCCTTAATTCAGCAGATACAACGCCTTGGATAGGCGGTAGTTCGTGTCAGAGAGCAAAACGTCCGGGCCCATTTTGGCCTGCAATTGGCGGGACGCCACCACGCCCAGCCGGGTCCAGCCGGTGGAGTTAGCCGAGGTTTTTGCCAGCCGTACCGTCAGCACCAGCCGGTCCTCGTCCACCGTGCGCAACTCCACTGCGCCGTCATATTCCTCGCTGTCGGTCAGCTTCAGGTTGCCCTCCCACTCGGCGGGCAGCTCGATATAACAGTTGGTCTCCTCATCCAGCAGACCAAAGCTCTTTTCCGGGCGGCTGCTGGTGTAGTCCATCCAGACGATAAAGTCCATGCGGCGGCTCTGGCTCAGGTTCAGCAGACCCGCCTCGTCCGGCTGGGTGGGGATCTCCACGATGCCGTCCCCGTCCAAGTCCCGGCTGACCAGCGTGGGCACATTGCGCAAAGAGGCGTTATACAACCGCTGGCTGCTGATCCTTGTGGCGGGCACCATCTGCTGGCTGTTCTCGTCGTAGCACAGCAGCACCGAGGCCAGATTGTTGCCGGAAATGCCCGTCCAGCCGTCCAGCACCAGATAATGCCGTCCGTCCGCGCCCGCGCCCGCTGCCACCGAGGCGCAGCCGGAGAACTTATCTGCGGAAAGGCCGTTGACTGCCACCTGCCGGAAGCTGCCCTTGCGGTCTGCGGTCAGCAGTTCGATCTGCACACTGCCGTCCTCCTGCGTGGACATCAGGATCAGATCCTGACTGCTGCCGCCGGTGATATTTTCCACCAGATACTGCTCGTACTGCTGCTCCAGAATGGTGGACAGAGTGCCGTCCTGATAGGAATACACCGCCAGATAGTGGTCATTCTGGGCGGCGGTATAGCCCACCACCAGCTGGCAGCTGTCCGTATCCTGCAATTGGGCAAAGCTGACGTTCTCCACTGTTTCGGCAAGACCCTCCACGCTCTGGCGCACCTGCCAGCTTCCGGCATCGTCCCGCTGCAAGATGGCTACGCAGACGTTGGCGGTCTGGGCGGTGGTATACAGCACCGCCGCATCCTGCTGACCGTCACCGTCCAAGTCCTGCAGCACAAAGGGAGAAAGCAGCTCGCCCTGAATGGGATATTTCAGCTGGGCACTCTCCCCCAGCCAGTCGTTCAGGGCAGTTTGCAGCGCACCGTAATCGCCGGAAAGCTTCGGGGCACGCAGCAGCTCCTCTACCTGTGCCTTCTCGTTGGCCGGCAGCACTGTCTGGCAGCTGCACAGCAAAACACACAGCAGCGTGCACAGCACAAGCCGCAGCCTGCGGGTCCTGTTCATACCGGTCAACCTCCTTCCGGGCAAAAAATGCTATTTTCAGTATACCACACTTTGCGGGTACAAAAAAGGGGGTGCTTACGCGGAAGTTACCCCTTCCGTCTGCTCACTGCGTTCACAGCCACCTTCCCCAAGGGGACGGCTTCAGCGATGGCGGGAACCTTGCGGCAGCACCGAAAGGCGCCCCCTTGGGGGAGCTGGCGAGCGCAGCGAGACTGAGGGGGTATTGGGGCTAACGGCGTGCGCCCTCTCCGTCTTTGCTTCGCAAATCCACCTCTCCCAAAGGGAGAGGCAAGAGCACCGTCGGAAGTTTCCTCTTTGTACCTAATACTTTAGCAACGAACGTAACGGCTTGGCTCTCCCCTTGGGAGAGCTGGCGCGGGAGCGCCTGAGAGGGCGTACTCCCCCAAAGGGGGAGCTGGCAAAGCCGCAGGCTTTGCCTGAGGGGGTAAACTATAACAAAAAAGAAACCACTGCACAAAGCTGTGCAATGGTTTCTCTTGTTACTGTATCAAACAGTCAGAGCAGGATCAGACGAGCTCCAGAACTGCCATCTCAGCTGCATCGCCGCGGCGAGCGCCGATCTTGATGATGCGGGTGTAGCCGCCGTTGCGGTCAG
>CAVKCU010000270.1:0-2593 GCA_963654645.1 Clostridiales bacterium
TTGCCATGTTCGCAGCCGGCCGCGCCTTCGAGCAGGTGCGCAACTCTGTGGGCTATCCCCACCTGAACGTGAAGATCGGCGCCACCCACGGCGGCATCTCTGTGGGCGAGGACGGCGCTTCCCACCAGTGCTGTGAGGACTTTGCCCTGATGCGCAGCATCCCCGGCATGACCGTCATCTGCCCCGCCGATGATATCGAGGCACGCGCCGCTGTGCGCGCCGCCTACGCCATGGACGGTCCCGTCTACCTGCGCTTTGGTCGTCTGGCTGTGCCGGTGTTCCACGATGAAGCCAACTACCGCTTTGAGCTGGGCAAGGGCGAGCAGCTGACCGAGGGCAACGATATTGCCATCATCGCCACCGGTCTGATGGTCAACGAGGCACGCATGGCTGCCGAGCAGCTGGCTGCCGAGGGCATCCATGCCCGGGTCATCAACATCCACACCATTAAGCCCCTGGACGAGGAGATCGTCATCAAGGCTGCCAAGGAGTGCGGCAAGGTCATCACCGCCGAGGAGCACAACGTCATCGGCGGTCTGGGCGAAGCCGTCTGCGCCGTTCTGAGCGAGAAGCAGCCCACCCCCGTGCGCCGCGTGGGCGTGCAGGACGTGTTCGGCTGCTCCGGTCCCGCATGGGACCTGCTGAAGAAGTACGGTCTGGACGCTGCCACCATCTGCAAGACCGCCCACGAGATGCTGGGCAAGTAAATAGTTCAATAAAAAATCGGAACGCCAACAGGCGTTCCGATTTTTTATTTATGGGAGAATTGCTTTTATCCGTTCCCCGTAAACCTCGGTGAACACCCGGCGCAGGGTGGCGATCTCCGGGCGGGGGTCGTCCCGCAAGGTCAGCAGAACGGTGTCCGGCAGGGGCAGATGTACCTGCCGGTACCACGCTGCCGGGTAGGAGGGGTAGCGCACAGGAAATAAAAACATCCCGCGCCCCGCCAGCAGCTCGGTGTAGACATGGGCATAGTTTTCCACGCTGCGCCATTCCATGGTGGAAAACGGCATTCCGGGCTGGACGCCTGCGTAGTCCACGATCTCCTGATACAGCGGCTCGTAGTACACCCGCTGCCCTGCAAGGTCTGCCAGCTGCAGGCTCTCGCGGGGGTAAAGCGGATGCTCCGGCGCAAGCGCCAGATAAAAGGTGTTGTGCATGATGGGGGTGCGCTCCACCTCCGGCTGCGCCGCCCCGAAGGGTAGGACTACGACGGCATCCGCCTCGGTGCAGAGCATCAGATGGGCGTTCATCCGCGGCGGGGCGGTGTCCACCCGGAACTCGTACCCGGGCAGCGCAGCGTGCAGCCGCTCCATCAGTACCGGGTAGATGGGGTCGCGCTGCAACAGCACCGGCGGCAGGCGCAGGGTAAGGGTGCGCCCGGCGGAAAAGCCCTTCAGCGCGGTGCGGGCGTTCAGGATGCCCCGGTACAGCTGCTCTGCGTGGGGCACAAAGGCGCGGCCTGCCGCCGTCAGCACCACCCGGGTGGTGCTGCGCTCGAACAGGGGCAGGTCCAGCTCCTGTTCCAAGCTGCGGATCTGGTAGCTGAGCGCGGGCTGGGTGCAGTACAGTTCCCTTGCGGCGGCGGTGAAGTTCAGCGTGCGCTGCACGGTCAAGAAACACAGCAGCTGATGGTCGTTCATGGGGAAGGCTTCTCCTTTCTCTGGTGTGTATCATCAGTATAGCACAGAACGCCGGAGTTATAAATGTTTTTTATCACACTTGCAAAAATCTTTTGTTTCTCTTTTGGTTCGTTATATTTTATACTAACTGAGGGCAGGGATAAAAAATCCCGCACACACGAAAAAGAAGGAACATAAAAAAGGAGAAACAAGATGGAAAAGATCTCTCGTAAGGGCTTTCTGAAAGTTGCCGCAGCCGCCGCCATGAGCGGCGTCACCGCAGGCGCACTGGCTGCCTGCACCAGCGGCAGCAGCTCCGCCAGCACCTCTGCCGGCGCAGCGGATGCCATCTACACCCCCGGCACCTACACCGGTACTGCCACCGGCATCGGCGAGGTGAAGGTCACCATGACCTTCAGCGAGACCGCCATCACCGATGTGGTGGTGGACGCTTCCAACGAGACCGAGAGCATCGGCGGCGTGGCTGCCCCCACCCTGCAGGAGGCGCTGATGAGCGCCCAGAACGCCGAGATCGACAACATCTCCGGCGCTACCGTCACCACCAACGCCGTCAAGAAGGCTGCCGCCAGCTGCATCGAGCAGGCTATGGGCGTAAAGACCGAGGACGGGAATACCGCCGCCGCTTCGGAGAATGACTGGCTGGGCGAGGCACCCGAGATCGACGAGAGCAAGGTCACCAAGACGGTGGACGTGGATGTGGCTGTGGTCGGCTGCGGCGTTGCCGGTGTGGCAGCTGTGCGCAGCATCGCCGAGGACGGCGGCAAGGTGGCTGCCTTTGAAAAGGGCGATGGACCCCAGTGCCGCAGCGGTGAGTATGCCGTTATCAACGGCAATGTGCAGGCCAAGTGGGGCCGCAACACCTGGACCCGCGAGCAGATCGACGAGATCATCGATTCTCACATGGTGGAAAGCACCTACCGCTGCAAGCGCTCCATTATGAGCAAGTGGGC
>CAVKCU010000271.1:0-2589 GCA_963654645.1 Clostridiales bacterium
GCAAGACCATCGACCTGCACTGCGGCGGTCAGGACCTGATCTTCCCCCACCACGAAAACGAGATCGCCCAGAGCGAGTGCGCCAACGGCTGCGAGTTTGCCCGCTACTGGATGCACAACGGCTTCATCAACGTGGACAACCAGAAAATGTCCAAGAGCCTGCACAACTTCTTTACCGTGCGGGATGTGGCAAACCTCTACGGCTACGAGCCCATCCGCTACTTCATGCTGACCGCCGGCTACCGGATGCCCCTGAACTACACTGTGGACCTCATCGAGAGCTGCAAGAACAGTCTGGAGCGCCTGTACACCTGCCGCGAGAATCTGGACTTTGCCCTGAGCAAGACCGACTTCGGCACCGACGAGACTTTGAAGGAAAAGGCCGCCGAGGCACGCACCAAGTTCTGCACCGCCATGGACGACGACCTGAACACCCCGGATGCACTGGCTGCCGTGTTTGATCTGGTCAAGGAGATCAACACCCTGTCCGCCGCTTCCAGCAAGGCTGCGCTGGAGACCGCTGCCGCCGCCTTTGACGAGATCACCGGCGTGCTGGGTCTGCTGTACAACCGCAAGAAGGACGAGGTGCCCGCCGAGGTGACCGCGCTGGTGGAAAAGCGTGCTGCCGCCAAGAAGGTCAAGGACTGGGCTACCGCCGATGCCATCCGCGCACAGCTGACCGAGCTGGGCTGGGCTGTGAAGGACACCGCACAGGGTCCCCAGCTGAGCAAGCTGTAAAACTTAGCGCCGCAAGCGCGCTTTAACAAAAAAGGGGACACCGCACGAAGCGGTGTCCCCTTTTTGCTGCTTATGATATTGTCAGGATCAGTGACCGCAGCTCTCGCAGTGCTCACAATCCTCTTCCAGCTTGCCCACGATGGGTTCCGGATCAATGCCCTGACGGCGGTAGTAGTCGGACAGAGCAGCCTTGACGGCCTGCTCCGCCAGAACAGAGCAGTGCACCTTGACCGGGGGCAGACCCTCCAGAGCCTCCACAACGGCCTTGTTGGTCAGCTTCAGCGCCTCGTCCACGGTCTTGCCCTTGATCAGGTCGGTAGCCATGCTGCTGGTGGCAATGGCTGCGCCGCAGCCAAAGGTGAGGAACTTGACGTCCACGATCACATTGTTCTCGATCTTCAGGTACATGCGCATGATGTCGCCGCACTTGGGGTTGCCCACTTCGCCCACGCCGTTTGCGTCGGGCAGCTCACCCACGTTGTGCGGATTTGCGAAATGCTCCATGACCTTGGCACTATACATACTTGCCATAATTACTGCTCTCCCTTCAGGCTGAACTGGCGGGCCTTGTTCTGACCCTGCAGCCACATACAACTCATAGCGCGGCGGCGGGGGATGACCTCCTCCAGCACGTCACACAGATATTTTGCTTCCTCCATGGTGTTCTGCGGGCCAAAGGTGAACCGCATGGAACCATGACCGATCTCTTCCGGCAGACCGATGCTCAGCAGCACATGGCTGGGATCAAGGCTGTCGGAGTTGCAGGCAGAGCCGGTAGAGGCGCAGATGCCGTGCATATCCAGATCCAGCAGGATGGTCTCGCCCTCCAGACCCGGGAAGCTGATGTTCGCATTGCCGGGCAGACGAGGTGCGCGCCCGCCGTTCAGGCGTGCTTCCGGGATGTTCTTCAGGATGCGGTCGATGACGTAATCCCGCAGCTCCTGCTCATGTGCCATGCGCTCTTCCAGATGCTCAGTAGCCATTTCCAGCGCCTTGCCCATACCGGCGATACCGGCAACGTTCTCGGTGCCGGCGCGGTGGCGGGCTTCCTGGCTGCCGCCGTCGATCAGGTTCTGGGGCCATACGCCCTTGCGGCAGTACAGCACGCCAATGCCCTTGGGGCCGTTGAACTTGTGGGCGCTCATGGACAGCATATCCACGCCCAGCTCCTTCACGTCCACGGGGATGGCACCCACAGCCTGCACGGCATCGGTGTGCATCCATACGCCGTGCTTGTGGGCGATCTCGGCGATCTCCTTGATGGGCTGGATGGTGCCGATCTCGTTGTTGGCCATCATGATGCTGACCAGTGCGGTGTCGGGACGGATGGCAGCCTCCACGTCCTCGGGGCGGATGTAGCCCTCGGAGGTGGGACGGATATAAGTTACCTCAAAGCCCATGCGCTCCAGCGCAGCCATGCTGTGCATGATGGCGTGGTGCTCGAAAGCGCTGGTGATGAGGTGCTTTTTGTTCTGGCGCGCCTTGGTAAAGGCAGTGCCCTTCACCGCCCAGTTGTCGGCCTCGGAGCCGCAGCCGGTAAAGAAGATCTCGGCGGGGGTGGCGTTGATGGCCTTTGCCACCTGTGCGCGACCGGTATCTACAAATTCCTTTGCCTCATAGCCAACACTGTAATGGCTGCTGGGGTTGCCGCAGGCACCGCTGAGCGCCTGCACCATTACCTCCAGCACCTCCGGTGCACAGGCTGTGGTGGCAGCATTATCTACATAAACCACTTTTTCTGTGTTTTCCATAAGAATGACCCTTTCTCATTGAATGCGTGTGCCACGGGGCGGCACCCCGCACGCACGCGCGGAATCCTTTCAACGGATAAGTTATACCATATCATTCCCTA
>CAVKCU010000272.1:0-2579 GCA_963654645.1 Clostridiales bacterium
CGGCCTTTGCGTACAAGCTGGTTAAAAGTAGGCATTTTGTTTCTCCTTTCTTAATGATGAACATCGGAAGTGTTTTCCGACTTTTTAGCCGCACTATCCCCATGAGGGATGCGCAACAGTTATATAATACCCGCTTTGCAGCCGGATGTCAACAGTTTTTGCAAATTTTTTTGTATTTATTCCAGATTTTTTCTTTCGGACATTTTCAGGCAGAAAAAGCGCCATTTCCCTCCCCTGCTGCGCTGCTTTTGGCACGCAAAAACCGCCCCGCAGGCTTTCGCCCGCGGAGCGGCTTTGTTTAACTGATCAGATCCTGACCGATGCTTTGCTTACTGTGCGGAGGCAGCCAGCTCGGCTGCGACCTCAGCATCGCGCTCAGCCTCACGGTTCTTCAGATCCTCACGCACCTCCGGCAGACCGGTACCGGCGGGGATCAGCTTACCAATGATGACGTTCTCCTTCAGACCGGACAGCGGGTCGACCTTGCCCTTGATGGCAGCCTCAGTCAGCACGCGGGTGGTCTCCTGGAAGGATGCAGCAGACAGGAAGGAGTCGTTTGCCAGAGCAGCCTTGGTGATGCCCAGCAGCACCTGCTGGTATTCCACCAGCTTCAGACCCTCTTCGCCTTCATCAATGCGCTTCTGCAGATCTGCATTGATGTTCTCCACTTCCAGACGGCTTGCCAGAGCACCGCCGATCAGGTTGGAGGAGCCGGAGTCGGTCACACGCACCTTGCGGCACATCTGACGGACGATGACCTCGATATGCTTATCGTTGATCTCAACGCCCTGCAGACGGTAGACCTTCTGGACCTCGTTGATCAGGTAGTTCTGCACGTCCTCCAGACCCTTGATCGCCAGAATATCCTGCGGGTACAGCACGCCCTCGCGGGTAATGATATCGCCCTTCTCCACGCGGTCGCCGGGCATCACGCGGGAATGCTGGGTGAACGGGATGGAGTAGCTCTTGACTTCCTCTGCGCCGTTCTCGTCCTTGCCGGTGACCTTGATGACCACGTTCTTCTTGGTGTCGTCCTGAGAGACCACACCGGAGATCTCGCTCATGATGGCCATGCTCTTGGGACGGCGGCTCTCGAACAGCTCCTCAACACGGGGCAGACCCTGTGTAATATCCTCGGCAGATGCGATACCGCCGGTATGGAAGGTACGCATGGTCAGCTGAGTACCGGGCTCGCCGATGGACTCTGCGGCGATAACACCGACAGACTCGCCCAGACGGACCGGCTCGCCGTTAGCCATATCGGAGCCGTAGCAGCGTGCGCAGACGCCGGTCTTTGCACGGCAGGTCAGCAGGCTGCGGATCTTCAGGCGGGTGATGCCGGCAGCCTCGATCTCGTTGGCATCGTACAGGTCGATCATCTTGCCTTCGGGCACGATGACCTTGCCGGTGATGGGGTTGACCACATCGCCCACGGCAAAACGACCGATCAGACGCTCGCGGAAGCTCTCGATCTTCTCCTTGCCCTCGTGAATTTCAGAGACCCACAGACCGTCGGTGGTGCCGCAGTCGATCTCGCGGACGATGACGTCCTGAGAAACGTCGACCATGCGGCGGGTCAGGTAACCAGAGTCGGCAGTACGCAGAGCGGTATCAGCCAGACCCTTACGGGCACCACGGGCAGAAACGAAATATTCCAGAATGTTCAAGCCTTCGCGGTAGTTTGCACGAATGGGCATCTCGATGGTGTGACCGGCGGTGTTTGCCAGCAGACCGCGCATACCAGCCAGCTGCTTGATCTGGTTCATAGAACCACGCGCACCGGAGTCTGCCATCATATAGATCTCGTTGTCCTTGGGCAGGTTGTCTGCCAGAGCCTTGGAGACCTTATCGGTGGTCTTCTGCCAGATATCAATGGTCTTGTTGTAACGCTCGTTATCCGAGATCAGACCACGGTTGAACAGCTTGCCGACCTTAGCGATTTCCTTATCGGCCTCAGCGATCAGTTCCTGCTTCTGGGGCGGGATCACGGCGTCGCACACAGCCACAGAGATAGCGGACAGGGTGGAGTACTTGTAGCCCTGTGCCTTGATGGCATCCAGCATCTTTGCACACTTGCGGGTGCCGTTGCGGGTCATGCAGCGGGAAATGATGTCGGGCAGGGTCTTCTTGGTCACGCGGAAGCTGACCTCGTACTCCAGCCAGTGCTCGGGATCGGTACGGTCGATATAACCCAGGTTCTGAGGAACGGGGTTATTGAAGATGATGCGGCCGACGGTGGCATCCACCAGACCGGTGCGCTCCACGCCGTCAATGGTCATGGTGCGGCGCACCTTGATGGGTGCGTGCAGGGTGACAATGTGCTCGGCGTAGGCCATCAGAGCCTCGTTCTCGTCGCGGAAGATCTTGCCCGCGCCCTCCTCGTTCTCACGAACGGTGGTCAGGTAGTAGCTGCCCAGGATCATATCCTGCGTAGGAACGGTGACAGGTGCGCCGTCAGAGGGCTTCAGCAGGTTGCCGGAAGCCAGCATCAGCATCTTGGCCTCGCGGCAGGCATCCTCGCCCAGGGGCAGATGGACTGCCATCTGGTCGCCGTCGAAGTCGGCGTTGAATGCGGTACA
>CAVKCU010000273.1:0-2551 GCA_963654645.1 Clostridiales bacterium
TCAGAGCATCCTCGATGCGCAGCTTCTTGTCCTTCATCTCAACTTCGGTAGCAGCACCGACCTTGATGACAGCCACGCCGCCGGCCAGCTTAGCCAGACGCTCCTGCAGCTTCTCGCGGTCAAAGTCGCTGGTAGCGGCCTCGATCTGGCTGCGGATCTGGGCAATGCGGGCTGCAATAGCGTCCTTGTCGCCTGCGCCGCCCACGATGGTGGTGTTCTCCTTGGTCACCTTCACCTGACGGGCATGACCCAGCAGCTGGACGGTAGCGTCCTTCAGCTCGTAGCCCAGATCAGAGGAGATCACGGTGCCGCCGGTCAGGGTGGCGATATCCTGCAGCATCTCCTTGCGGCGGTCGCCGAAGCCGGGAGCCTTGACAGCCACGACATTCAGAGTGCCGCGCAGACGGTTGACGATCAGGGTGGACAGAGCCTCGCCCTCGATATCCTCAGCCACGATCAGCAGCTTCATGCCGTTCTGCATGACCTGCTCCAGCAGGGGGACCAGATCCTGGATGACGCTGATCTTCTTATCGGTGATCAGGATGGCGGCGTTGTCCAGAACAGCCTCCATCTTGTCGGTATCGGTGACCATATAGGGGGTCAGGTAGCCGCGGTCGAACTGCATACCTTCCACGATCTCGTTGTAGGTCTCGGCAGTGGTCTTGTTCTCCTCGATGGTGATAACGCCGTCAGAGGTGACCTTCTCCATAGCCTCGGCGATCAGACGACCGATCTCGGGGTCGCCGGCAGAGATGGTGCCGACGCGGGCGATATCGTTGCTGTCCTTCACCTTCTGGCTGTGTGCCTTGATGGTCTCCACAGCGGTGGCAACAGCCTTGCTCATGCCGCGGCGGATATCCATGGGATTTGCACCAGCGGTAACGTTCTTCATGCCCTCGTTGACCATGGCCTGTGCCAGCACAGTAGCGGTGGTGGTGCCATCGCCTGCGGCATCGTTGGTCTTGGTTGCGACCTCACGCACCAGCTGTGCGCCCATGTTCTCGAACTCGTCCTTCAGCTCGATCTCCTTTGCGATGGTCACGCCATCGTTGGTGATGACCGGTGCGCCGAACTTCTTGCCCAGCACCACATTGCGGCCCTTGGGGCCGAGGGTGATCTTAACGGTGTTTGCCAGGGTATC
Organism: Clostridiales bacterium; assembly: GCA_963654645.1. Taxonomy (GTDB): domain Bacteria; phylum Bacillota; class Clostridia; order Oscillospirales; family Ruminococcaceae; genus Faecalibacterium. Next base: position 1,142 of record CAVKCU010000273.1, read on the forward strand.
AATACCGGCACACAGTGCCTTGCGGGCGTCCTCGCCCTGCTTGATCTGCTTTGCCATAATACATCGCTCCTTTATAATATAAGCTCAATTGAAAAGGGAAAATTCAGTTTCAGTCTTCCACAACAGCCAGAATGTCGCTCTGACGCACGATGGTGCACTCTTCGCCGTCCACCTTGACCTCAGTGCCGGAGTACTTGCTGGTAAGGACCTTGTCGCCGACCTTGACGGTCATCTTGACTTCCTTGCCGTCCACGACACCGCCGGGACCCACCGCGATGACCTGCGCGACCTGCGGCTTCTCTTTTGCACTGCCGGTCAGGATCAGGCCGCCCTTGGTGGTCTCCTCAACTTCAACAGTCTTAATGACAACACGGTCTGCAAGAGGAATGATCTTCATAATTCTTGCCCTCCAATTATATTGAATTTATTTGAAACTTTGTTGCGTCCTGCGGAGGCTTCGTGTGTGCTCCGCAGCTGTTTAGCACTCCTTTTCTTTGAGTGCTAAGTGTATTGTACTCATCTTGCTCTGAAAAATCAAGGGGTTTTGCGATTTTTCTTTGTTAAGAATTTATGACGCCCCAAAAACGCACCCTGCCACGCAAAAAAGGCGGCACATCTTCCCCCGCTTCTCGCTGTGCTGAAAAAGGCGGATGCCCGCAGGCTGCGCTGCATTGCCGCAGCGATCTTCTGCGCACAGTGTCTTTTCTCCTTTGCAATTTGGAAAGCCGGACTTAGCGGAAAGGCAGCATTTTACCTGACCTATCTGTGCCCCCTTTTCCGGGCAGGAGATTTTACCATCAGCTGCTGCATGGGCTGCCTTTAGCCGCAAACAGGAGAGCACATTGCCGCGCAATGCTTTCTCCCTGCTGGAGCTTGCCGCTGTGCTGCTTGCGGGCGGCTGCCTTTTCATTGCTGCCAAGCAGGTGGGGGTTCTGGGTGCAGTTGCCTTCCGGTACAACGTGCTGTTCACTCCCTCTGCGGTGCTGCTGGTCTGGCTGCTCGCCGTGGGCAAAGGGTTCATTTCCCGGCTGCTGTCCGCAAAGCCGTTTTTATGGCTGGCAGGGCTCTCCCCTTACGGCTTTCTGATCCATCAGGTACTGATCCGGTATATGGAGTGGGCTGCAGACAAGTTTAGCCTTACAGTGCAGCCCGTGGTCTGGACCCTGACCGTATATCTGCTCACGCTCTGCTTGAGCGAGTTATATAAGGTATTGGAGCGCAGGGTGCGGCAGCGTCATGCAAAGGCTGCTGCACAGTAAGCAATAAGACAGCTTCATTCTCTCTGCGGTACGCCGAGTTATTTCATGGATTTCAGTTGTGCACAAGAGAGATTTCTACTTTTTTCGCAAAAGATTGTAACCGCCCAGCGAAAGCACGTCCCCAGAAAGACAAGAGGCACCCGACTCAGAA
>CAVKCU010000274.1:0-2549 GCA_963654645.1 Clostridiales bacterium
AACTTGCTTTTTCCGCTCTTGCGGCAGAACCACTGCATGGGCTTTGTCATCATGGATCTTGCGTAGTAATCCGTCAGCCTGTCCACCTCCGGGCGCTGCGGCATGGAAAGAATGAACGCCCCGATCATGGCGCAGTTGACCAGATTCATTTTAAAGCGGTCGGCTTTTTCAAACTCCGGCAGTCTGCGGATGATCTGCCGGTATTGCGGCTTTGCCTTTTTCGTGATGGCTCTTGCGGCAGCTGCATCATAGCCCAGCACAGCGGTCAGCTGCTTTTGAAAGGAGCCTGCAAACAGCACCCACATTCCAAAGGGCATTCCTGCGTACTTCATTGTCTGCCTCCAAATCTGATCTTCACGATCTGCATTTTCATCCCGTTGTCCCCGAGCTTTGCAAGGAGGCGGAAAAAGCCGCTGACGGATGGAGCCTTCAGGTCGCTGTACCCCAGCATATAGCCCCGGCTGGACACCCGCAAACGGCTGTCCCATGGGGAAAGCTCGCTTTTGGCATTCGAAACCGCGAAATACGCGCCCACATCCTTGATCTTTGCGGTCTTGAGCCACGTTTTGGCGATCATCTTCACCGCTGTGCGGTTGGCAGCGTCAAAGACCAGCACACCGCCGGGAAAGGCATCTGCCATCCCCTGCACCAGCGTCTTGACCTGCTGGATCAGGAAGTAATAGAACACCCCGGAGGCAAAGAACACCGCCCCGCCGGAGGCATCGATCTTGTCAAACCATGCGGGGTCTTTCAGGTCGCAGGGGATGTTTTGCTCCCGCTCCCCGGCGGGCAGCAGCTGCTGCCGCAAGGCAATCACATCCGGGAAGTCCAGATTGTAGATCTTGCATCTGCCGTTGTCGCAGGCTCTGCCGGTGTTATCCAGCCCGCAGCCCAGATTGACCACCGCCGCGCAGGGGTGGGTTTTCAGGTATGCCCGCACCTCAAAGGCAAGGTCCTTCTGCCGCATGGCGACCTCCAGCGCACCAAAGCGCTGCATCAGGCTGCGGGAGCTTTTCTCCGCCTCTGAAAAGTCGTAGTCGATCTCGTTCAGCAAACGCACCGCCGTTTCGTCCCGGTAAAGGCTTGGGTACAGCTCCGAGCACAGCTTTCGGGAATACAGCGGAAGGATCAGCGTCTCCTGCACGGTGTTTTTCTCGATCTTATATTTCATTGTCCAGCTCCTTTCCGAAACCCAATTTCTGCATTTATTCTGTACATTTCAAATAGTTAGATAAAGCTAACTTTCAGACCTGTAAAAAGCCGCTTCTCAGCGGTCCTTCTGCCAAAATAATACGCTCTGCTGCTGCCTCTGTCAAGAAGTTTAGGTATTTTCGGAGATTCCGAAAGCGATTTCGTTTTCGGGGCGTCCAACCGTCACCCCAGTGCCACATCCAGCACCATCATCACGCTGAAGCCCACCGCAAAAAATACCGTGCCAACGTTGGAGTGCTGCCCCTGCGACATTTCCGGGATCAGTTCCTCCACCACCACATACAGCATGGCTCCGGCAGCAAAGCTGAGCAGATAGGGCAAAGCAGGCACCACGATGCCTGCCGCCAGAATCGTCAGCACTGCCCCGATGGGCTCTACGATGCCGGACAGCACTCCGCCCCAGAACGCCCGGCCTTTTTTCATTCCTTCTGCCCGCAAAGGCATGGAGATGATGGCACCCTCCGGGAAGTTCTGGATGGCAATGCCAAGGGAAAGTGCCAGCGCCCCGGCGGCGGTGATCTGAGCAGTTCCGGCAAGATACCCGGCGTAGACTACGCCCACCGCCATGCCCTCCGGGATGTTGTGCAGCGTCACCGCCAGAACCATCATGGTGGTGCGCTGGAGCTGGCTTTTTGGCCCTTCGGCCTGCAAGCTGTTCTGGTGCAGATGCGGGATGAGATGATCCAGCAGCAGCAAAAACAGGATGCCCAGCCAGAAGCCCGCCGCTGCCGGGAAAAACGCCAGCCTGCCCAGATCCGCTGCCTGCTCCATGGCCGGGATCAGCAGGCTCCATACCGATGCCGCCACCATCACTCCGGCGGCAAAACCGGTGAGGGCGCGCTGGATGCCGTCACGCAAAGCGTTTTTCAAAAAGAATACACAGCCTGCCCCAAGGCTTGTGCCCAAAAAAGGGATCAAGATCCCCCAGAATGTATCTTGCAATATGCAGTGCCTCCTTGTAGTTAAATATAACTAACCACATAAAAAGTATACTGCGCTCCGGCAAAAAGGTCAAGGGCTTTGCGGCTGAAAAATTAGCCTCTATAAACATCCCCGCTTTTTCTTGACAACGCTATGCAGGCGTGTTATTTTAGGTCTCGTCAATTAGCTTATCCTAACCATCTGAGGGGCTTTGCCCCGCAGGTTTTTCTTTGCGCGCAATGTTAGGGAAAACTAACTACAAGACATCTATCCCCTGCCATTGCGATGAAAGGAGCATTTTTCATGAGAACAAAGAAATTTCTTTCCCTGCTGCTGTCGGCGGCTATGGCGCTCAGCCTGCTGACCGCTACCGCCTTTGCAGCAGCCCCCGCCGAGGAGGAAAACGGCTTTTTCGA
>CAVKCU010000275.1:0-2538 GCA_963654645.1 Clostridiales bacterium
CCATCTCCGCCAGCAGCAGGATCAGGCTGGTGCCGCCGGAGGAGAAGAAGGGCAGGCTGATGCCGGTGTTGGGCAGGGTGTTGGTGACCACGGCGATGTTGCAGAACACCTGCCACGCGATCTGCGCCATGATGCCGATGCCCACCATGGTGCAGTACAGGTTCTCCGCCTTATAGGCGATGAGCAGCCCCTGCACGATGAACAGCACGAACAGCACGATGATGAGCACTGCGCCGATGAAGCCCAGCTCCTCGCACACCACGCTGAAGATGAAGTCGTTGGTGCTTTCCGGCAGCCAAAGCTGCTTTTCCACACTGTTGCCCAGCCCCAGCCCCTTCAGTCCGCCGGAGCCGATGGCGTAAAGGCTCTGCACGGTCTGGTCGGTCATCTTGCTCAGATCCTGCGTCCAGCCGTCCAGACGCTTTTGCAGATAAGGGATGGAGTCCACATGGGAGAGCAGGGTCTCCAGCAGAGCGCCCGCCGTGATGGCTCCCGCCCATGTCAGCACACCGCCGCTGCCGGACAGCAGCAGGATGGTGCCCACCACTGCCACCGTCAGCACGATGCCGGACATGTGCGGCTCCAGCGCCAGCAGGATGACCACCGGCACAAGGGGCAGCACCGGCACCACCAGCTGCTTCCACACCCGCACCCGCAGCCACTCCCGTGGGGTAAGCAGGATACGGCGCTCCGGGTCCAGCCGCTCCACCTGCGGCGCTTTTGCTGCAAGGTGGGAGCTGAACAGGATCATCTCAAACTTTGCCACCTCCGAGGACTGCAGCGTAAACCCGCCGAAGCGGATCCAGCGGCGGCAGCCGTTCAGGGGCGCCATGGTCAGAGTGACAGCCAGCATGACCAGCACGATGATGTACCCCGGCACCACCATCTTACGCAGAAAGCGGTGGTCCATATAGCTCATCAGGAACATACAGCCCAGCCCGAGCATCATGCACAATGCCTGCTGCTTGATGTAGTGGAAGCTGTCGCCCATGCGCAGGTAGCCGGTGGTGTAGCTGGCGCTGAACAGCATCACCAGCCCAAAGATCATAATAACAGCCAGCGTTGCCAGCCAGTCGATCAGCAGCCGGGACCACGGACCCGGGTCTCGCTGGAACACCGGCACCGGCGCTCTGTGTTTTTTGCGGATAGTCGCCATCTGCGCTCCCTTCCCTCTCTATGCCCGGTCAGCACCAGCGCAGCAGCGCCAGCGCCAGCACATAGCCGGCAGCACCCAGTGCAAAGCTGCACAGGAACACCGTCTCCGGGCTCATTTTATGCTTTTTTACCCAGCAGCGCAAGGGCTTGCCGGTGCGCTTTGCACACAGCAGCTGCGCTGCCAAAAGACCGCCCGCCGCCCAAAAGGGCAGCGCCAGCGGCACGGTCAGGCTGGTCAGATCCAGACTGAGCGGGATGCAGCCGATGGCACCCGCCGCCAGCAGACTGCCGCAGCAGCCCGCCCCCAGCCTTGCCGGGGGAAACGCCCACAGCAGCAGCGCTACCAGCGCCCCGGCAAGCGCTCCGGGCAGCACTGCCAGCCCGGGCACACCCAAGCCGGCTTCCACCGTCATCAGCGCCAGCATGGCTGCAAAGGCAGCACCGCACACCGTGCCCTCGTCCCGCTCGGCGATGCGGGCACACTCGGACAGCGCCACCATGAGCACCGCCCACAAAAAGGGCACAGCGCTGCCCAGCAGCACATACCCTGCCCCGGGCACACCCAGCCCCCGGGGCAGACAGCCCGCTGCCCGCAGCAGCAAAAGGACGAACGCTGCAGCCAGTGCTTCCAGCAAAAGACGGACGTCCCGCCGCAGCCCCAGCGCCGCCGGGCTGCGCATCCGGGCAAGGTCTTCTGCAAGACCCACCGCCCCAAAAGCAAGCGCCCCAGCCAGTGCCGTGAGCAGCCGTGTCATCAGCCGGCCCTCGCTGCCCAGCAGCTCCGGCTGGCCTGCGCAGGCGGCAAGCCAGCCCACGCCCACCGCAGCTACCGTGCCCGCTGCCGCACACAGCCCGCCCCACAGCGGGGCGTGCAGAGGTGCAGGACGTGGCTGCTCAGGCTGCGCCGACTGCCGGTTTTGTTCGCGGCGTTCCAGCACCCGCCGCAGCGGCACAAACAGGCTGCACAGGGCTGCCGTAAGGGCAAAGCCCAGCACCACCGCCGCTGCCAAGGCGAAACGCTCCATAACTCAGACACTCCATTTCGCCAAATAGTTATACTTCCGTTTCTTTATGCTCTGCGTAGAAGATATCCAGCACTTTTTCCAGCGCCATGCCGTGGCTGGCCTTTACCAGAACGGCATCGCCGGGCTGCACCCGGTCCAGCAGAGCATCGGCAGCCTCGCGGTAATTTTCTGCGTGCAGGGTCTTTACCCCCTTGGCGGCAGCCACCACGGCGGTGCGCTTGGCCTGCTCGCCGTAGGTGATCAGGCAGTACAGCCCGCTCTCTGCGGCAAGACGGCCCAGCTCCTCATGTGCTTCGCGGCTCAGCTCGCCCAGCTCCAGCATATCGCCCAGCAGGGCAAAGCGGCGCTTGCAGGGGAA
>CAVKCU010000276.1:0-2528 GCA_963654645.1 Clostridiales bacterium
CCCGGCATGGGGCGCACCAGCACCGTCAAGCCGGAAGGCAGGGTCTGCCACTGGTCGGCTACGGTCTTTTCCAGCAGGGTCTGGTTATTCTGCGGCATGGGCAGCATCCTCCTTTGTAAGCAGATAGCTGACCGAGAGGGTCAGGCGGCGCAGGATATCCCGCACCTCGTCCTTGGTCACGGTGCGCAGGGCATTCCGCGCCTGCTCCGGGCTCTGGATGGGCGCGGCGCTGTTGGCACCGGCGCGCAGCACCTCGATGTAGTACCAGCTCTCGATGCCGCCAAGGCTATCCTCTACCCCGTTCATGCCGCTGAGCAAGCCCCGGCGGCAGTCCTCAAATTCCTCGTCGGTGATAGGGCCGGTGCACAGGTCTGCAAGCTCTTTCAGAATCGCCTGCTCTGCGCGGGCGGCGTCGGCGTGCTCCACACCGCTGTTCACCGCCATGCTGCCGGTAAAGCTTTGGAAGGAGGAGGAGCAGTAGTAGCACAGATGGTCCCGCTCCCGCACATTGAGGAACAGGCGGCTGGTCACGCTGCCGCCGTACAGCGCCATGGCAAGGCGCACCGCCGCCAGCTGCTGCGGCTGCATGGGCTGCCCTAGCGTGAACAGCATACACAGCTTTGCCTGCACCATATCGTAATTTTCGGTCTTGTGCACCGGTGCTACGGCGGGCATCGCCATGTTTTCCACCAGCGGCAGCGGGGCGCGGTCGATGCAGGCAAGTTCTGCCAGCAGGGCGTCCCGGATGGCGGCAGTCTGGGCGGCATCACAGCCCAGCACCAGCAGCTCGATGTTGGCAGTGCGCAGCATCTGCCGGTAGGCGGCAGTCAGCATAGCCGGTGTAAGGCCGTCCACCTCTTCCAGATAGCCCTCCTGCCGCACGCCCGCCGGGCTGTCGCCAAAGAACTCCCGGTTGGCCTGATGCAGGCAGTAGATGCGTTTATCGTTGATCTCGTCCTCAAGCCCCTTTTTCAGCATCTGCTTTTCAATGCTGACAGCCTGCGGGTCGAAGCAGCCGTCCATGAGATAGGGGTGAAAGGCCGCACCCAGCGCGATTTTCGTGTACTCGGCGGTCAGCGCCTCGCCCTCCAGCGCAAAGGCATCCTTGATGCCGGTCACACTGACGCAGAGGTTGTGGTTGCAGCCCATGGGGCGGGCGTCCACGGTCAGGTCTGCACCGTAGAGCTTTGCCAGCTTTTTGGTGAGGCGGGTCATATCCGGGCAGTCCGCATAGCCGCGCTCCATCACCAGCGGCAAAAGCGCATGGGCAGTGGCTGTTTTACGCTCTGCCGGGAAGGCAAAGTGGATGCTGATGCGGCAGCGGTTGAATTTAGAAGCCGGGTCGCAGGAAAGATGCACGCCCGGTGCAATGAGAGTACGTTCCAATGATAGTTCCCTTCTCTCTGCGCCGCAGCACAGAGCATTTGATTCAGTTCGCCCGCTGCAGGGCGATGAACTCTTCCAAGCTCAGGCCGCTGGCACGGATGGCAAGGGCGTTTTCCACCCCCACATAGCGCCAGTGCCACGGCTCGAACACGATGCCGGTAGCTGCCTGCCGGTCCTGCGGGTAGCGCAGGATAAAGCCGTATTCCGCCGCGTAGGCTGTAAGCCACTCGTAGGCGCGGGTCTCGGCAAAGCTGGTGTCCTGCTGCGGGTCGTCCGCGCTGAGGATATCTGCCGCGTAGCCGGTGCCGTGCTCGTTGGCGTTGGCGATGGGCTGGATGGTAGCTGCCAGACGGGCGGCTTCCTCTTCGCTCTTGCGCTTATCGCGGTAGGTCTGCACCCGGGCTTCATAGGCAGCCTGCCGGGTGTCGGCGTCCTGATAACCCGTCACAAGGGTCAGGTTGACCCCATCCGCCTGCGCGGCGGCAGCCATGCTGCGGTACTGCATGGCGGCTTCCGCCTCCAGCTGCTGACCGGTGGCCTCGTCGGCGGTGTCCAGCAGCGGGGTCGGCTCGGCGGTATAGGGCAGGTTGGCATTCACCAGCGTAAGCCGGGCATCTTCGGCGTTGAACACATAGTCTGTGCCATCGTACACGCTGGCTGCAAATACCTTGGGTCCTGCCAGCAGGCTGTGCACCTTGGGCAGCAGCCACAAGATGCCGCCGGTCAGCAGCGCCACCACTGCAGCGCAGCCAGCCAGAAACAGCACCCAGTTGCGGGCAAGCCGCAGCATTTTGCGGCGTTTCCATTGTTGATAGGTCAGGCGCTTATCAGCAGGCGCTCTGGAGGTACGGGTGGGTTCACTCATGCGGCGGGGCTCCTTTTCGGCATAGTTGCAGCGCCGGTGCGCCGCACAGATTCAAATTATATTATACACCCCTTTTCAATTTGTGTAAACGCTGCCGTGTGTAAAAAAATTATGACCCGCCCATCCCCGGCAGGGAGCAGACAGGTCACAACTGAAAATTTTACGCAGATCAGTCAAACAGCATATCGTGGATGGCGCTGACAGCCTTGTCGGCGTCTGCACGGTCGATGATGCAGGAGATCTTGATCTCGCTGGTGGAGATCATCTTGATGTTGAT
>CAVKCU010000277.1:0-2528 GCA_963654645.1 Clostridiales bacterium
CGGCGGGTATGCTCCTATTATACGCAGAACTGACCCTATGAAAATACCCAGAATAAAGTTTTTTTATGGGGTCAGTTTGACGCAATGCCCAGACAGGAGGGACATTCTATGGTACATCTGACCACGGCGCTGGACCCGGCTTCGGCGGTGCCGCTGTACGAGCAGCTCTACCGCAGCCTTGCCGCCGAGATGCGGGCGGGCACCCTGACGGCGGGCACCCGGATGCCCGGCAAGCGGCGGCTGGCGGCAGAGCTGTCGGTCTCGGTAAACACGGTGGACACCGCCTACCAGATGCTGGCGGCAGAGGGCTACCTGACCGCCCGGGAGCGCAGCGGCTTTACGGTGCAGGAGTATCTTGCCCTGCCGCAGGGGGTGCAGCCGCCCGCCGCGCCCTCTGCGCCGGCGGCAGCGCCCCCCGCCGATGCTGCCCCGCCGGTGCAGTTCGATCTATCCACCCGGGGCGTGGACCCGGGGCTGTTCCCCTTCCGCACATGGGCGCGGCTGCAAAAGGAGCTGCTTTACTCCGCACCGGAGCTGCTCACCCCCGGGGATGCCCGGGGCGATGCCGCCCTGCGGCAGGCGCTGGCAGGGTATCTGGCAGAGTATCGGGGCGTGCAGTGCGACCCGGAGCAGCTGGTGGTGGGCGCAGGGCTGGAATATCTGCTGGGGCTGCTGGCACCGCTGCTGCCCGGTCCTGCCGCCGTAGAGACCCCCGGCTACCCCCGCGCCCGGCAGGTGCTGGAAAACAACGGCGTGCCCTGCCGCTGCCTGCCGGTAGACGCGGACGGGCTGTCCCTCGCCGCCCTTTCCGCCAGCGATGCGGCGGTGTGTTACGTTACCCCCAGCCACCAGTTCCCCACCGGGGTCACCATGCCCGCCGGACGCCGGGCAGAGCTGCTGCACTGGGCAGCCCGCGCCCCGGGGCGGCGGTACATCATAGAGGACGATTACGACTCGGAGTTTCGTTTCGATACCCGCCCGCTGCCCAGTTTGCAGGGCATGGCGGGCGCAGACGGTCCGGTGGTGTACCTGTCCACCTGCTCCCGCAGCCTTGCCCCGGGCATCCGCATCGCCTACATGGTGCTGCCCCGGCAGCTGCTGGGCGCGTGGCAGGAAAAATACCGGCTCTACTCCGGCACGGTGGGGCGGTTTGAGCAGCAGACGCTGGCACGCTTCATCACCGAGGGCTATTTCACCCGGCACTTAGCGCGGGAACGCACCGCCTATAAAGCCCGGCGGGACGCGCTGGCGGCGGCGCTGCGTGCCTCCTTTGCACCGGAGGAGCTGACCCTTGCGGGGCTGCACACCGGTCTGCACCTGCTGGCACAGCTGAAAGACCCGCCGCCGGACGCCGCCCTGCGGGCGGCTGCCCGGCAGTACGGGGTGCGCTGTTCCCTGCTGAGCGACTACGACCTGACCGGCACGGCGCACTCTGCCGCCGGGACTCTGGTGCTGGGTTACGGCTCGCTGCCGGACGCAGACTGCGCCGCCGCCGGGGAGAGGTTGAAAAAGCTCTGCACCGCCGCCCGGGAAGCATCGGACACCGTATAGTGCCCGCCTGACCACTCTCCGGGCAGGGCGTCGGCGGTGATCTCCACCGGCTCTGCGCTGGTGGCTAAAAATTCCAGTGTGCGCTCCAGTGCGGCAAGGTCTACGGCGGTCAGGCTGGTCAACAGGCTGCTGCTCACCTCCCGCAGACCCTGCGGCAAAGTGGTGGGCAGCAGCTCCAGCGCCTGCCGGAAAAAGGCATCCCACACCGCCGCCCGGGCGGCGGCGCTGCGCCGGGGCGAAAGAGAAGTGTCGGCATCCAGCGCCGCCAAAAAGCTGTGGGCGTCGGCAGCGGAGATGCCCTGCACCCCGGTGCCTTTGCCGTACCGCGCCAGCTGCTCCGGGGTGAGCGCCCCGGTAAAGCCCACCCGCACTGCGCCGTACCGCGCCGCCAGCTTTGTCAGCACCGCCGGGGCGATGGCAAGATAGTCGGTATCCTCCGGCAGGGCGAACACCTCGCCCAGCGCCTCCCGGCAGCGGGCAGGTCCTGCGGCGGCGTAACAATCCGCAAGGGGGACATTTTTGCCCCCGAAAGGCACTTCCAGCGCGGCGGGCACCGCCAGCAGATGGATGCAGTTCTGCCCGGCGTTCAGGTAGGCCAGCACAAAGCCCGGGGTCTCGTCTGCCACGCACAGCAGCACGGTGCACCGGTCTGTAGCCTTGGGCAGACGGATGGGCACCCCGCTCTGGCTTTTTGCGGCCTGCCGCAGACTGCTGCGCAACTGGGCGCGGCTGAGCAGCACCGTGCCGCCCACCAGCGGCAGCAGCACCAGCAGGGCGGCGCACAGCGCCGCCCAGAAGGGACGCCAACCGCTGCGTTTTGCGTGTTTCATGGCTCTGCCTCCTTTTTGTGCATAAAGCATAGCCCACCGGGCGACCCTTTATGCAGAAAGGCAGGGATGCAGTATGGATAAAACAGAAAACCCCAAGGAAAAAGACCGCGAGGAGCAGGAGGACTTCTGGCTGACGCTGGAACCCCT
>CAVKCU010000278.1:0-2523 GCA_963654645.1 Clostridiales bacterium
AGACCTACGGCGTGGAGCAGTACCCCAGCCACAAGGTCAAGGAGTTCCGCATGGACGCCGTCGTCTGCGAGAACAAGGACGGCGCAGAGGTGACCATCCCCTGCGATTACATCGTGCTGGCTATGGGCGCACGCTCCAACGAATTTGACGCTGCTGCGCTGGAAGCTGCCAGCATCCCGGTGTATTCCATTGGCGATGCCGCCGGTAAGGCAGCGGACATCTCCAACGCCATCCGCACCGGCTACGATACCGCCTGCCAGCTGTAAAACAAAAATATCGTTCTATTTGTGGGTCAGAAACGCCTGTGGGCGCTTCTGACCCACTTTTTTTACTCTTTCAGGCAAAGCCGTCAGGGTTTTGCCTCGCCCTCTCAGGCGCTCCCGTGTCCGCTCTCCCGAAAGGGTAGCCAAGGTTTAAAGCCCATTGCTAAAGTATTAGGCATCATGAGGAGACTTTCGGCAGTGCTCTTGGCTCTCCCTTTGAGGAAAGACTTCCACCCGCTCCGGGGGATGTCGCGTAGCGCATTCAAAATCATCCCACATAAAAAGGCTGCTGCACAAAACCCTGTGCAGCAGCCTTAAATATTTTACGTTTACAACAGATCAGATGCTGAACTGCACGGCGCAGAAGGCGGCATAGATGCACAGCAGTGCAATGCCCTGCGGGCGGCTCAGCTTGCCCTTGATCAGAGCGGGCAGGGTGAGCAGCAGCATCACGGCAAACATGACCGGGATATCCATCACCAGCGAGGCGTTCATGCCTGCGATGGTGGAGTTCTGCGGGATGCTGAAGGGTGCCAGCGTGACAGACACGCCGCTGACCAGCACTAGATTGAACACGTTTGCACCGATGACGTTGCCCAGCGACAGCGCGCCGTGACCCTTGGCCAGCGAGGTGATGGCGGTGACCAGCTCCGGCAGCGAGGTGCCCAGTGCCACAAAGGTCAGCGCAATGACCGACTCCGGCACGCCCAGCGCCTGTGCGATGAGGGTGCCGTTGTCCACCAGCAGGTCAGCGCCCACAGCAATGAGCACTGCGCCGATGGCCAGCAGCCCCAACTCCTTGGCAAAGGAGCCTTCCTCGGTCTGCTCTTCCTCTTCCGGGGCGGGGGTATTTTTCATAGCCAGCACGTTGCACACGATGTAAGCCACGAACATGGCCAGCAGGATCAGGCCCACCGGGCGGGTGAAGGAGCCGGTGGTGTAGGCCACACCGGCATAGAAGGCGGCAGCCACAAAGAAGAAGGCCACCGGGGTGCGCAGGCTCTTGGGGTCAACCTTGCCCGGGCGCACCGCAATGGTGATGGCGGCGATCAGTGCAGCGTTGCAGATGACCGAGCCGATGGCGTTGCCGTAGGCGATCTCGCCGTGACCGGTGAGGGCAGAGGTGGTGGACACCATGACCTCCGGCAGGGTGGTACCGATGGACACCACCGTGGCACCGATGAGCAGCTCCGGCACATGGAAGCGGCGGGCGATGCCGGTGGCACCGTCCACAAACCAGTCGCCGCCCTTGATCAGGCACAGCAGACCCACGATAAATAACAGAACAGGGATCAGCATAATATCTCTCCTTTTTAATAATAGCGGCAGAGGCACAAAAAAAGACCTTTATCACATCCAGCCCAAAACGGGAGAATGTGATAAAAGTCTCAAGCATCCGGTACTGCATCGGGCATTTCTGCCGGGGGTGTCGCTGCAGCACAGCGCACCCGTTTTTCAACTAAAGTACGCCCCTTACTCCCTTTTATCCAGAGAATATTATACCTGTTTTCCAGCAAAAGCGCAAGGGGAAATAGCAGTACATGGACTGCACTGTGGTGTAGACATCATACTTTGAGAACATAATCAGCCCTTCTTCGCGTACTTTGCGCGCAGTTCATTCACGACCTGCTGATAGCTGGCCTGACCGCTGCCAATGCGGTCAAGGTTGCTGCGTGTATCTTTGCTGATGGTCATGCCCTCAATGGCAAAGGTGCCGTACACATTGCGGAGGTTGCTCTTGTGCTGGGCAGGGGTAGTATACTTGACACTCATGGTTGAGTCTCCTTTTATCGCAATTTTCAAAAATAGTGCCTATCGAAACGGCATATTTGCGATATGCAGTTTGCGGATGTTGCTTGTGCATTAAAAACGCAAACTGCTATAATCCACATGATACTATATAAGGTTTATCGTGTATGCGTCCTCTTGTCAATCTATAACTTGATGCCAAATGTAAAAGCGCATCTTCCATTCATTCAGAGCAGAAGTTGCGCTTTTACGGTACATCGTATTTTATTGTGAATTAGGATGCGATACATCTGAACCCCATGTGAGCTATATCTCAAGGGCCTGTAGCTCACTTGTCCGCCAACCATATTACGCCCCAAACTGCATCATCTTGAAAATCAGCAGATTGGAAACCATATTTGCGACCAAGAAAGGCCGTTGGGATGGCAGGTCGTTTTATATGGGCGAATATACGTTGATTTTTCTTTTCTCACGGTGCATAAGGTGTGCACAAAAGCGAGACTGTTGGGAG
>CAVKCU010000279.1:0-2515 GCA_963654645.1 Clostridiales bacterium
TCTCACTTTGGGAGAGGTGGCATCGCGAAGCGATGACGGAGAGGGCAAGCCCGCTCCCGGCGGCACTCCGCGTCAGTTTAGATTGCGCTTGCAATGGGTAAGCTTGCACTTGCGATAGGGCAAGCCCGCTCCCGGCGAGACTCAGCTTCCGTTTAGATCAGGCCTATGATAGCTCAAATAGTTCTATTTTTTCCCCACACACGATCACCTATTACCGCCCATCACCGCCGCTGCATCCGGGTTACGGCAAAGCCATCACCGGGCGCGGGGCGGTGCGGGGCACATAATAAGTGACGCTATAAAAATAAGGTGTGCCAGAAGGCTCACGCCTCCTGGCACACCATTACGAGGCATTGTCATCAGCCCCGCCTAACAAGTAGGGCGGTGCAAATGAAATACTCTAACTATTTAGTTGTTTAGACTAAATTAGCCCCAGATGTACTTGGTAGAAAGAACATTGCCCTTGGCGTCGACAACCTGCTCAGACTTCTTCCAAGCCTTGTCAGGAGCAGCAGTCAGGGTGACATTGCCAGCCTTGTTAGCAACGGTGGTGTTGCCCAGCAGGTAAACAGCAGCAACATTGCCCAGAGTGTGAGCAACAGAGTCGCCGAAGTTCTTGTTGTCAGCAACGAAGAAGCCCTTGATAGCGTTGCCAATGCCCTTCCAGTCAGCGTTGCCGCCGAAGACATAGCCCAGAGTGCTGTGGACCATGTTGTCAACGAAAGCGTTACCAACGATGGTCACAACGTTGGTGTTGAAGGTCTTGACGTTAGCAGCAGTCCAAACGGTAGCAGTGCGATCGCCAATCCAGTCGATAAAGGATGCGCCGCCCTCGACATAGGACAGCTCGTTCTCTGCGATAACAGAGTAGTTTGCAGGCATCATCATAATGAATTACTCCCTTCAAATGATTGAATCGAATTTGAGGCTTTTTTCCGGCTGCGCAACCTTCCAAAAGCCGTTTTTATGTAACCGAGTGCGCACTCGATTGCAACTTAATAAGTAAGGGCCTCTTCGCCGTCGTCATCTTCCTCGACAACGGCCGCAGCCACGGGCTTGGGCGCTTCCTTCTTATGGCGGAAGATGCCCTGCTGGAGGTTCCAAAGCTCGTAATACTTGCCCTTTTTCTCCAGCAGCTCCTCATGGGTGCCGCGCTCCACGATCTCGCCGTGATCCATGACCAAGATCAGGTCACAATCGCGGACGGTGGACAGGCGGTGGGCCACGATGAGCATCGACTTATCAGCCAGCTGGTTGTAGACCATGTCAAAGATGGTGTTCTCTGTGCCAAAATCCAGACTGCTGGTCGATTCGTCCAGAATATAGAGGTTCGAGTCCTTCAGGAATGCTCGTGCCAGAGCGATCCGCTGCTTCTCACCGCCGGACAGGCCGTTGCCGGCTTCCTCCAAGTAGGTGTTGTACTGCAGCGGCAGCTTGCGGATGAACTCGTGTGCATCGGCCTTCTTCGCTGCTTCCTTCACCTGTTCCATGGTGGCGTTCGGGTTGGAAATGCGGATATTCTCAAACAGAGTCTTGCTGAACAGCTCGACATTCTGCGGAACGTAAGAGATCGCGCGGCGCACCGATGCGTTGGTGTACTCGTCGAGGTTGATGCCGTTCACATCGATCTCGCCGCTCTCCGGCTCATAATACTTGAGCAGGAGCTTGGTGATGGTGGACTTGCCGCTGCCGCTGCTGCCCACCAGCGCTACCTTCTTGCCCTGCGGGATCGTGAAGGAGATGTGGTTCAGTGCGGGGTTGCGGTTGCCATATCGGAAGGTGACATCCTTGAACTCGATGTCGCCCTCGATCTGCTCCATCTCGGTGTGCTCCTCGTCTTCCGACTGCTCGGACTCGTAGTCCATGATCTCGGTCAAACGCTTCATGGAGATATCAGCTTCCTGAATCGACATCTGCATCCCGATCAGGTCGCTCACCGGAGAAGTAAAGTAGCTTGAAAGTGTGCTGAAGGCCATGTAGCCGCCCAGCGTCAGCTCACCGTTCAGCACCTGCATGATACCGACATAAGTCGTGACCATGCCAAGCACCGTGGTGATAACGGTGGAGACCAGCGATTGTCCGGTGCTGATCTTGCTGGACCGGAGGCTGATCTTCAGGCTCTTCATGTACTCCCGTTCCAGCGCTTCCAGTTCGCGGTCTTCGCAGGCATTGCACTTGATGGTCTCAATGCCGCGCAGACTCTCGATCATCTGGCTGTTCAGGATCGCCGACTGCTGCATCGTCTCTTCATTGATCTGCTTGTACGGCTGCTTGAAGATAATGACGAGCAGGAAGCTCAGCGCGGTGCTGAACAAGGTGAGGGAGAACAGGGTGGAGTTCATCCGGAACAGCACGACGCCCACACCCAGCGCCATGACCACGTCCATGACGATACTCATCGCCATGCTGGTCAGAACGGACTTGATGGTGCTTGCATCGGAGTAGCGGGTGGTGATCTCGCCGGTCTTCCGCGTTGCGAAGAACTTCATCGGCAGTTTGTACACATGCTCGAAGT
>CAVKCU010000280.1:0-2476 GCA_963654645.1 Clostridiales bacterium
GCGCCGATGGCGAACAGCCATGCCATGTTATCGATCAGAGCGCCGCCTGCCTTGACCAGCAGGAAGCCGACGGTGTAAGCCGCGCCGGAAGTTGCTGCACCGGGAACGCCCATAACGCCCGGAGCAAAGGCATAACCAAGACCCATCAGGATGCCGCAGATCGGCAGCACAGCGACGGGAAGCATCAGAGCTTTGCCCAGTTTCTGGAGATACTTCATCATAAGACACATTCCTCCTTAAGAAATGTTTGTGTTTACAGACGGTCTCTGGTTGCAGGCCGTCCATAGTTCCGTAACAGAATAGTAACATATTTTTGCAAAAAAAGAAAGTGGTTTTCGCCTTTTTTCTATCAAAATGCGTCAAAAGTCCTTATTTGACGGCGCAGCTGTCAGTATTTTTTGTTTTTTCTGCATGCGTCCTGCTTTAAGTGCTGAAAATTCTTTTCTTTTTATGTCTATTTTGTCCAAAGACTTGCATCCCAGCGCAGAATCGGGTACTATACAGATAAGAGAACTTTTTTCCATCTGCCCTGCCGGGCGGCATGGATACAACGCAAAAGGAGAATGCCTTATGGAATGGACCGATATCCGCCTGACCGTGGCTAAGGCTGACGCCGATAACGCCGAAGCCGTTGCCACCCTGATCGCCGAGGGCGGCATCTACATCGAGGATTACAGCGACATCGAGCAGCAGGTGGCTGAGATCGCCCATGTGGACCTGATCGAGCAGGAGCTGCTGGACAAGCCCCGGGATACCGTGATCATCCATCTGTATCTGGAGCCGGGCGCTTCTCAGGTGGAAACGCTGGCGCTCATCGCCGCCCGCATGGAAGCCGCCGGCATCCCCTACACCGTGGAGACCGAGGGCGTGGAGCAGGAGGACTGGCAGAACGGCTGGCGCAAATACTACCACCCCATGGAGATCGGCAGCCGTCTGGCTGTGGTGCCCTCGTGGCAGCAGTACGACACCGACCGGGTCAAGCTGATCCTTGACCCCGGTCTTGCCTTCGGCACCGGCGGTCACGAGACCACCAGCCTCTGCCTTGAGGCGCTGGACGAGCAGGTGCGCGGCGGCGAGCGAGTGTTAGATATCGGCACCGGCAGCGGCATCCTTGCCATTGCTGCCCTCAAGCTGGGCGCTGCCAGCGCCGAGGGCGTGGACATCGACCCCGTGGCGGTGCGCACCGCCGGGGAGAACGCCGCCCTGAACGGCGTGCAGGATAAGCTCACCGTGCTGGTGGGCGACCTGTCCGATAAAGCCAGCGGCACCTATGATATCATCACCGCCAACATCGTGGCAAACGCCATCCTCAGCCTTGCGCCCGCCGTGCCCGGTCTGATGGCGGAGGGTGCCACCTTTATTGCCAGCGGTATCATCGACAGCCGCAAGGACGAGGTCATCGCCGGGCTGGAAAAGGCGGGTCTCGCCGTGGCAGAAGTCAAAGAAAAGCGCGGCTGGGAGTGCATCGTCTGCAAAAAGGCCTGATATTCAACTATTGTAAAAAGGAGCGCACAGTATGCCGCACCGCTACTTTACCACCGAGATCTCTGACGGCACAGCCACCCTGCGGGGTGCGGACGCCCATCACCTTGCCCGGGTGATGCGGGCAAAGCCGGGGGATACCGTCATCCTCTGCGACGGCAACGCCGTGGAGTACACCGCCACCATCACCGGCTTTGGGGAGGACAGGGTAGACTTTGCCGTAGAGCCGGGCTACCCCAGCGCCGCCGAGCCTACCGTGGAGGTGACTCTGCTGGCGGGCTACCCCAAGCAGGATAAGCTGGAACAGATCATCAAGCACGGGGTAGAGCTGGGCGCTGCCCACATCGTGCCCTTCTTCAGCCGCTACTGCGTGGCTGCCCCCAAAAAAGAGGAGCAGAAGAACGAGCGCTACAACCGCATTGCGCTGGAAGCCGCCAAGCAGTGCGGTCGGGGCGTTCTGCCGGACGTAGCCCTGCCGCTGCCGAACTTCGGGGCGGTGTGCCGCAGCTTTGACCAGTACGATCTGGTGCTGTTCTGCTACGAATGCGGCGGCGCGCCCCTGCGTCAGCTGCTGGCTGAGGCAAAGCCCGCCGACGGGCAGAAGCTGCGCCTTGCCATCGTGACCGGCGCAGAGGGCGGCTTTGCCGCCGAGGAAGCCGAAATGGCAGCGAGCGCCGGGGCAAAAACGGTGGGGCTTGGCCCCCGCATCCTCCGGTGCGAGACCGCCCCGCTGGCGGTGCTCTCCGCCGTCATGACCCTGACCGGGAATCTGGAGTAAGAAACAATAAGAGGCTGCTGCACAGGGGTTTGTGCAGCAGCCTCTTATTATTTTATGCTATATTACGTTCGGTAAAGCGCTTTCAGGCATTTTCCCCTGCATCCGGGTGGGCATCGGTGTCCAGCAGGGCTTGCTTTACCTTGAGCAGATTCTGAGGGCTCACCGAGAAGCTGCGCAGACCAAGGTGCAGGTACTGCGCCGTGTTGGCGGGGTTGC
>CAVKCU010000281.1:0-2461 GCA_963654645.1 Clostridiales bacterium
GGAGTATTCTACACCTTCCACAAAGGGGAAGGTCAAGCCTTTTTGCAAAAAGAGCTGCCGCACAGGGTCGTACAGCAGCTCCTTCCTTTAAAAGTAGCACTTGATCTGGAAACGATCGGCGTTATCCTGCTTTTTCTCCACCACGATGTGCTCGTGGTTGAAATCGAAGTGCACCGGAGTGCACAGGTCGGTATTACGGGTCAGGCGCAGCAGCTCCTGCACACGCTTCTTCTCCTCCGGCACATAGAACAGGTAGCTTACGCCCTCTTTTTTGGCGCGTCCGGTGCGCCCGATGCGGTGGGTGTAGTGCTCGTTCTCGCTGGGCACATCGTAGTTGATGACAGCATCCACGTCCGAGACGTCAATGCCGCGGGCAGCCACGTCCGTAGCCACCAGAATCGCCAGCTTACCGTCCCGGAATGCCTGCATGATCTGATTGCGCTCCTTCTGGGAGAGGTCGCCGTGCAGGCAGTCCACCGAGAACCCCAGTCGTGCCAGCTGGTTTGCCAGCGTGGCGGTGTTGAATTTGGTATCGCAGAACACCATCACCCGCTTATAGCCCTCGCCGATGATGATCTGCGCCAGATCCGACAGCTTGTTGCGACCGGAGGTCTCCAGCATATACTGGGTGATCTTGGGCTGGCTCTCCTCCCGGGGCTGCACGGTGATCTCCTCGGCGTTGTGCTGGTACAGCCAGCCGATATCCATCACCTCGCGGCTGATGGTGGCGGAGAACATGGACAGCGCCTTGCGGGCTTTCATCATCTCGATGATATGGCGCACATCCTTATAAAAGCCCATGTTCAGCATTTCGTCGGCTTCGTCCAGCACGATCTGGGTCACATGGGAGATATCGATGCTGCGGTGCTTGTAGTGATCCATCAGGCGGCCCGGGGTGGCTACCACGATCTGGCAGCCCTCCGCCAGACGCTTTGCCTGCTTTTCCATATTGGCACCGCCGTACACGCAAGCCACCTGCACTTCGGGCATAAAGTAGGTGAGGTTGGTCAGTTCCTCGGCGATCTGCTGGGCAAGCTCCCGGGTGGGTGCCATGATGACGGCCTGCGGGTATTTGTTTTCCGGCTGGATATGCTCCACCACCGGGATGCCGAAGGCACAGGTCTTACCGGTGCCGGTGGGTGCCTTGGCGATGACATCATGCCCGGCCAGCATGAGGGGGATGGTTTTTTCCTGAATCTCGGTCATTTCGGCAAAGCCCATGCGTTCCACAGCCTTGTGGATGGCTTCGCTGCACTGCAACTCGCTGTAAAGCATTTGGACAACTCCGTTCTTTGTGGCGTTTTTTCTCGTTGCAACAAGTATAGCATGAAATGCCGCGCTTGTCAGCAGAGAAACCAAAAGATGCCGTGCGCCGCACGCAGGGCAGGACGATTTAGAATGCCCTCCGCTTGCGCTCTGGGCATAATTAGCGGAAAATGATTTTAAATTTCGGAATATCGGAACGCCTGCGGGCGTTCCGATATTCCATTTTCACAGCAGGGGTCGTGACGGCAAACAGTATTTGCAGTGCCGCTTCCTACGGAAGCGCGGCACTGCGGGAAGGTCATCTTTTTTCAGCGGGACAGAAAGCAAATGCCGATCACCTTTACGACTCTCCCGTGAAAAGGCGATTCGGGAAAATCCGCAGATTTTCCCGAATCGCAAATTATAATAAAATTCCGCTGATTATGCCCAGAGCAACGCGGAGGGCATTTCCAATCGTTCGCTTGCACGCATATCCGGCAAACAAAAAGAACCGCACCCGGGGTCACGGGTACGGTTCTCAGTGTGCGGGATCAGGCGGTCTCTTCCACGCTCTTCTTGCCGGCTTCCAGCTTCTGCTTGAAGCGGCCGCTGGCCTTGAAGCCGGGGATGGAGGTGGACTCCAGCTGGCTGGAGACCTTGGTCTTGGGGTTGGTGTAAGCCTTCGGCTTGCGGGGGCGCATCTCAAAGCGGCCAAAGCCGGCGATGGTCACCTTTTCATCAGCACGCAGGCAGTCCGCGATCTGGTCAAACATTGCATCCATCGTGGTCTCGACCTGAGCTTCGGTAAAGCCGGTCTTGCGTGCCACGGTTTCGATCATCTGGGAACGGGTCATGTATCGATATCCTCCTGGAATGTCCAAAAGTAACGTCTTTTGGCAAATTTTGCGTTGTTGAGTATAACATATTTCGCGCACTGTTTTCGATGGATTGCGCACGAAATGTGGTTTATTGCGCACGAACCTCATTCAACTCCGTGCACCCCGCACAAATACAGCGCCCACCGTTTCGGCAGGCGCTGTAAAGGGCTGTTTTATGCGGGTGTTACGGCTTATTTGCCGCGGTACAGGGTGGCGATATCCACCAGCGGGATGTTAGCCAGGCTGTGCTCGCTGCGCAGGCAGTCCACCAGAGAAGCGGCGGTATCCACTGCGGTGATGCAGGGGATGCTCAGCTCCACGGCCTTGCGGCGCAGGCG
>CAVKCU010000282.1:0-2458 GCA_963654645.1 Clostridiales bacterium
GATACTTACCACGAAACTAAAAGCCGTTTTGCATGGATTGGTGAGATTGAGAACGAGCAGTTGCTTACTGCACTCGAAACTTTGAAAACCGAAGATTTGGAAATTATCACCATGTACGCTTACGAGGGATACGACATCACTGAAATTTCTAAAGTCTACGGCGTATCTCGGCCCACTATTAGTATCAAAATCAAGAGAATTACTAAATTTTTGAAAAACTTCAATTTTAATGCTACGAATTGACCCTTCTCGATGCCTACCAAGTGAAGGGACAATTTTCCAAGCGGCACTCGCCGCAGGGAAAAACGTCCAACCTCATGAACCTTGAAAACTGAATAGTTCCGTCATCTGGTACTCCGATAATGATACTTCCGTAATTCGCGGCCCGGTCACAAAGCAGACGGGGTGGCTGAAATGCCAATGAAGCGGTACAAGTCCGCTGCCAGATGTTTATGCCCCACTCGCAGGGGGCCGAGGGCGAATATGCGAGACCTTTAATCATATTGATCCGGGAACTGCCGGGTACGTTTTTGTGCATCCGGCAGTTTCCGTTTTTTACGTATCCAAATTTATTCTTTATCCGAATATCCACTTTGATACATATAGGAGGACACTTTTATGGACGAGTTGAACCCCACGGTGCGCGAGCAGGAGATCTACGAAGAGATGGAGTTGACCCCTGAGATGATCAAGTCCATCCGCACCCTTTGCGGCACCTGTCTGCGGCACTTTGTGGATGCAAAGACTTTCAAGATTGCGCTTGTACCCAGCGCAGACCGGGGCATGGACACCTGCACCGTCTGCCAGATGCGGCGCGGTTACGATTATGTGGTCATGCACCGCTGACCCAACCATACCACCATACCTTGAACAAAGCCCGCTGCGGAACATCCGGCAGCGGGCTTTGCACATAACAACATGGAGGTACAATTTTGCAGCAAAACTGGAAATTCCAACGCGGAGACATCTTCTTCACCCATTTCGGGGCGAGCACCGGCTCGGAACAGTGCGGTGACCGTCCGGCGGTCATTCTTCAGAATGACGTGGGCAACTATCACTCTCCGACCCTGATCGTTGCGACCATGACAAGCAAGGCGGAAAAGAAAGTAAACCAGCCGACCCACTGCCTGTTGGAAAACGCAGGGTTGAATATGCCGTCCGTTGTGCAGGCAGAGCAGATCTTCACCATCGACAAGAGCCGGGCGCTGAAGTATCTGGGGCATCTGACCCCGGAGGAGATGCGCCGGGTGGATGATGCAGTACGCATCAGCCTTGCGCTGAACCCGATGGGCAGCATCCAGCAGATAGAGCCTATCCGGCGCTCTACGGCGCTTTACGCGCCGCCTGAGGTGGTGGATGGCAAACCGCCTGTCTACCCCTATACGCCCATCAAATCGTCCTTTGAGAACGCCGGAAGCATCGAGGAAATGATGCTGTACACCGAGTTGCAATCCGCGGTTCATGCCATGATCCAGCGGCTGGAATACAGCTTCACCTTTAATCCCAGCTTGCTCACCAGCCCGAAGCGTAAGAAGCAGGTGGCTGAGATCTTAGAGGAAGCCGAAAAGTACATTTGGAGAATCAAGGAGGAAATGCGATGCGCCTGAACGACAACAATTCTTTCATCGGTATCAACCCGCCGTACCAGCTTTCGGTCATCCACAGTAGCAAGCTGATCTATCCCCGCGAACTCTACCAGCGGGGCGTGGAACGCAAGCGGGTGGAGCTGATTGCCAGGGACTTCAACGAGTACATCGTTAACGAGCCGAAGGTCAGCTTCCGCAACGGCAGGTACTATGTGATGGACGGGCAGCACACCATCGAGGGCTGCATCCTCCTCAACGGCGGCGAGGACCGCCCGATCCTCTGCAAGGTCTACACCGGTCTGACGATGGAGCAGGAAGCCCTGCTCTTTGCGGAGCAGAACGGTCACGCTGCGCCCCTGTCGGCGGGCATCAAGCTGCGCGCCAAGGTGGTGGGCGGCGATGCACCTTCCAAGGCGTTTGTCGCAGCCACCAACCGGGTAGGGCTGTCCCTCAACTACGACAGTATGCAGCTGAGCGACTACCGCATCAGCTGCGTGGGCACGGCGCTGAAGCTGTACGACCAGCTGGGCGAAGAGATCTACTGCGAAGCTCTGCGGCACATCGTGGAAGCGTGGGAGGGCAGACCGGATTCCTTCCGGGCGGCTGTCCTGCGGGGCGTGATGTACTTTGTGCAGCTGTATCACGGGCAGTACAGCGCGGAGCGGCTTGTCCGTGCGCTGAGCGGCGTCCATCCCATGGAGCTCTACCGTATCAGCCGGGATAACCCCGCCAAGCTTCCGGGCTGGCGGCGGTACGTTTATCCCATCTACACCACCTACAACGGCAAGCGCAGGAAAGACGCGCTGCCGATGAAGTTCTAAACTCAAATATCTCCTTTAGCAAGGGCGATGGTACCCGGAAAAGGCCATCGC
>CAVKCU010000283.1:0-2417 GCA_963654645.1 Clostridiales bacterium
CAGTAGTCGGACTTGGTGTTCAACTCGGCGTACATGATGTTGTCGTAGATGAACTGCAGCACGCTCATGACGGCTTCCAGATTATCCTGCATATTGGGCACTTCCACATAGCTGATGGCACCGCCCGGGGACAGGCGCTGGAAGTCGGCCTCAAACTTCAGCTTGGTAAAAGCGTCGATGGGCTCGGAGACATGGACGTGGTAGCTGTTGGTGATATAGTTCTTGTCTGTGATGCCCTCCACGATGCCAAAGCGCTTCTGCAGGCACTTGGCAAACTTGTAGGTGGTGGATTCCAGCGGGGTGCCGTAGAGGGAATAGTCCATGTTCTCGGCCTTCTTCCACGCGTTGCACTTGTCGTTCATGTGCTGCATCACGCTCAGGGCAAAGGGCTTGGCACCGGCATCAGTGTGGCTCTTGCCGGTCATATACTTCACGCACTCGTACAGACCGGCATAGCCCAGACTGATGGTGGAGTAGCCGCCGAACAGCAGCTTGTCGATCTTTTCACCCTTCTTCAGGCGTGCCAGCGCGCCGTACTGCCACAGGATGGGGGCAGCATCGCTGGGGGTGCCCAGCAGCCGCTTGTGGCGTGCCTGCAAAGCCCGGTGGCACAGCGCCAGACGCTCGTCAAAGATCTTCCAGAATTTTTCAAAGTTGCCGCCGGAGCTCAGGGCAACATCCACCAGATTGATGGTGACCACGCCCTGATTGAAGCGTCCGTAATACTTGGGCTTGCCGGTCTCGGGGTCCACATAGGGGGTCAGGAAGCTGCGGCAGCCCATGCAGGTGTAGCAGTGACCTTCGCCGTTCTTGTCCACCTTGAGCTCCAGCATCTTCTTTTCCGAGATATAGTCCGGCACCATGCGCTTGGCGGTGCACTTGGCAGCCAGCTCGGTCAGGTAGTAGTAGGGAGTGCCGGGGCGGATGTTGTCCTCCTCCAGCACATAGATCAGCTTGGGGAAGGCGGGAGTGATCCACACACCTGCCTCGTTCTTCACGCCCTGATAGCGCTGGCGGATGGTCTCCTCGATGATGATGGCAAGGTCGGCCTTTTCCTGCGGGTTGCGGGCTTCGCCCAGATACATGAACACGGTAATGAAGGGCGCCTGACCGTTGGTGGTCATCAGGGTGACCACCTGATACTGGATGGTCTGCACGCCGCGGTTGATCTCGTTGCGCAGACGGCGCTCCACGATCTCCTTCTTGCGCTCGGCAGAGACCTCCAGCCCTTCCATCTCCAGCTCTACTTCAGCGGCGATCTTCTTGCGGGAGACGTCCACGAAGGGAGCAAGATGGGTCAGGCTGATGCTCTGACCGCCGTACTGGTTGGAAGCCACCTGTGCAATGATCTGGGTGGCAATGTTGCAGGCGGTGGAGAAGCTGTGCGGCTTCTCGATATAGGTGCCGGAGATAACGGTGCCGTTTTGCAGCATGTCCTCCAGGTTCACCAGATCGCAGTTGTGCATGTGCTGGGCGAAGTAGTCGGAATCGTGGAAGTGGATCAGACCGTCCTGATGCGCCTTTACGATCTCCGGATCCAGCAGCAGACGGGCGGTCAGGTCCTTGGAGATCTCGCCGGCCATATAGTCGCGCTGCACGCTGTTGACGGTGGGGTTCTTGTTGGCGTTTTCCTGCTTGACCTCTTCGTTCTGGCACTCGATCAGGCTCAGGATACGCTCGTCGGTGGTGTTGGTCTGGCGCTTCAGGCTCTGGACGTAGCGGTAGGTGATATAGTGCCGTGCCACATCGTGTGCATGAATATCCATCAGCTGGTTTTCCACCATATCCTGCACCTCTTCCACGCTGACCGCGCGGTTCAGGTGCTGGCACTTATCGGTGACAGCGGCAGAGATCTGGGTGATCTGCTCCCGGGTCAGGCGATCCTGACCGCCCACAGAATCACTGGCTTTGGTAACGGCGGTGATGATCTTGGTGATGTCAAAAGGAACTTCCGCACCGTTTCGCTTAATGATCTTCATCGGTTCTCCTCCTTCTATACAGGCGCATTGTGAACGGGTATCCCTTACCCTAAGAGATACCCGTCTGCGCACAACGATATCCATCAAACTGAATGTAGCTCTATTTTATCATTATCTAGTGTCAAGTCAAGCAAAATACCACTATATTTTGCGTTTTGTAGCAATCGCCAAAAAACACAGATATTTTTCGGGACAAAATTTTGCCCTAAAACTCTTGACAACACAGTGCGCTTTCCGGCGGGTAATATAAGCCGTTGTCTATACCCGTTTGTGCATCACGCTGCCTATATAATGTAATAATATAGGGACGAACCCTCTCAGGCGCTCCCGCGCCAGCTCCCCCGAAGGGGGAGCTTTTACGCATCTTCCAGTCAGCGCCAATAAAGCTCCCCCCTCGGGGGAGCTGTCATCGCGCAGCGATGACTGAGAGGGTTAGCC
>CAVKCU010000284.1:0-2416 GCA_963654645.1 Clostridiales bacterium
TCAAATTTCAGCAGCGTGGGCAGCTCTTCGCAGTCCAGCCAGAACTCTGCCCGGTTGCCCTCCGGCATCCCGTACACGGCTAAATCAATGTCGCTGTTATACCGGTTGTCCCCTCTGGCGCGGGAGCCGAACAGCACAAGCCGCTTTGCGCCGTAGCGCTTTGCCAGCGCGGCAAGCTGGCTGTAAAGTTCTTCCATGTGACCTCCCCTTTTCTGCTCTGCCCTGCGGGCTTTTATCGTTCAGCGGGGTCTTTCTGGTACTCCGGCAAAAAGGTCAGCTCATGCACCCGCTTTGCCGCTTCCTCCTGTCCCTTTGCGTTCAGCGCGGCAAGGTCTTGCAGAATCTGCGCGCTGAGCACCCGGCTCTGCGGGGTCTCCAGAGGCTCTGCGGCCTGCTCCGGGGTGGGATTTTCCGTCCCGGGCAGGGTCTCTCCGTCCGGGTAAAGGGTCGTCCATGGCACGTCCAGTGCGGCGGCAATGCGGTTCAGCGTATCAAATTTCGGCGTGACCCGCCCGGATTCATACTTTCTGATGGCAGAATCTGCCATGCCGGCTTTTTCCGCCAGCTGCTTCTGGGTCATCTTGTTTTCAATGCGGCAGTAGTATATGCGCTCTCCGATCGTCATCAAACCACCTCCCCCTTTACTATAGCAAGAATCCCGCCAATTGTCCAGACCAAAAATTATCTCTTGACAGACCAAGTCATATCTGTTATACTGGAGCAAATAGACCAATACTGGTCTGAAATGAGGTGATAAGTATCCTAGACGAATACGCAAAAAAGAAGCTGCAACCCTTTCTGGAGTACCTGAACCAGACCCCGGTCTCTGAGCTGCTGAACGATTACACCTATCTGCGGGTGTTTATCGGCAGAGAGGCGGACGAGCAGATGGAACGGCTGGACTACCTTGAAAGTCAGGTGACAGCGCCGGGCACAGGCATCAGCTGGAGACAGTTCGACACATGGCGTGCCGGGTGCGCCAAGCGCGCCGCAGAAGACCCGGTGGCGTTCTATGATTCTGCGGACAGCTGGCACGACAAGCATTTCGGCAAAAAGCCCGCGCCGGGCTGCATGGGGGACGTGCAGACGCAGGCGGTGCAGTGGCTCGTGCCCGGGCTGCTCCCGCTGGGAGAAGTTTCCCTGCTGGGCGCAGACGGCGGCACAGGCAAAGGCATCTGGCAGGCGCAGCTGATCGCCTATGTGACCACGGGAAAAACCTCCGGCTTTTTCCCCGTGCCGCCGCCCAAGACCGGCAACGTGCTGGTGCTGACCGGCGAGGACGACCCCGGCAAGGTGCTGAAAGCCCGCTACATCGCCGCCGGTGCAGACGTGAGCAAGGTTTTTGTCCTGTCCAGCGACGAGTATTTCGACCGGGCGGGCAAAATTTTGACCATCAAGGACGCGGAGCTTGCGGAGTATGCGGCAAAGTTCGACCCGGCTCTGCTGGTCATCGACCCGCTGCAAAGCTTTCTGCCCGCAGATGTGGAGATGGGCAGCCGCAACCAGATGCGCAGCGCCATCGTGCCCCTGCGCGGCATCAGCAAGCGGCAGAACTGCGCCGCGCTGATCTCCATGCACAGCAACAAAAAGCAGGGCGTTTCCGGCCGTGCCCGTCTGGCGGACAGCTCCGACATCTGGGATATCGCCCGCAGCGTGCTTATGATGGGGCGCAGCAAAAATGACGGCAAGACTTACCTTTCTCACGAAAAATCCAGCTACTGCGCCCCGCAGCAGACCGTGCTGCTGCACATCGAGGACACCGCCGTGGAGGGCATCCAGACCGCCCGCGCCGTGTTCGACGGCTACACCGACAAAAAGGACGCGGACTTTATTGAGGAAAAGCGCTTCCGCACGGCGCAGACCAGAGACAACACCGCCGCCGCCATCCTGAACACACTGGCAGAGTGCCGTTTGGGCAGCATGGCAAGCAACGAGCTGCGCAGCGCTGTCACGCGGGAGACCGGATGCAGTCAGGGCACCTATAACCGCGCCTACGGCGAGCTGGTGAAGTCCGGCGAGATCGAAAAGTTTCAGCTGAACCAGAAAGACGGCGTCCGCGGCTGGTTCTCGCGTCTCCCCCTTACAGGGTGAAAGAGCGGATAAAGTGACAAAATAATGATTTAGCTATGTTATTATTTGTCTGTTGCTCCGTTTGCTAAAGTGACGCCCCTGCTAAAGTGAGGTCACTTTAGCCTGCGCCGTCTGTTTATCACGTTGATAAAGTTACACTTTGCACGATGCAGCGTGAATAAAATGTCACTTTCTCCTGTAACGCCCCTCTGCCGGAGCGGCAAAAAGAAAAGACCCGAACCCTTCAAGGTTCAGGTCTTGTGGAGCGGGTAATGGGAATCGAACCCACCTCCTCAGCTTGGAAGGCTGATATACTAGCCGATGTACTATACCCGCAATTGCAGAA
>CAVKCU010000285.1:0-2413 GCA_963654645.1 Clostridiales bacterium
AAAAGACAGCTTTTGCCCTGAAAGTTCAGGGCGAACAAGCTGTCTTGTAATGTCCGCGGTGCCACCTGAATTACCGGAAGTGTCCGGTCGCTCACGCGCTCAATAAAAGCGCTGCCCCTGTAACGCAGGGCCTGCGGCGCACCTACTAATGGCAGCTGCCATGTTCAGTTTGCTGCTCCCGGGTGTTCGTTCACGCGGCGTGCGGGCGCGGCTCTCAGCTGTGCCGCACTCTCTGGGCCGGACGGCCCGCGCTACTTTTCCCGTTCCTTGCATTTGTTGTTTTAAAATAGCACGTTGGCGGCATTTTGTCAACCTTACCGCGCGGTATCGGGTAAAATTCCGCGTTTTTTCTTGTCAGAATGCCCTTTCTCTGATAAAATGGAAAAAAGCGGTATTCCGCAAGAACGCATTCTGGAGGGAATCATGAAACACACACACCGTATCGTCCGCCTGCTGACCCTCGCCATGGTCAGCTGCACACTGGCAGCTCTGCTGAGCGGCTGCACCAAGGAGGAGTTCATTGCCGGGTACAACGAATTTATGTTCGGCGACTGGCTTCCCGCCTACGGAAACACCTCCCAGTCCGGCGCATCGGGCAGCACCGATCCTGACCACGAGTACGACCCGCCAAACCCCGAGTGCGACGCCAAGATCTCTTCTCTGATGAGCGAGCTGTACTCGCTGGAGTCCTCGGCAAGGTCGGATGTCAGCAGCGCCATTCAGAGCGCAAAGGACGAGTACCACGCCCTGCCCGCCTCCGAGCAGACCTTCGGCAACAAGGTCAGCATCGCCTACAGCCATCTTTCCTCGGTGGAGAGCACCTACGACAGTGCCGTCTCCTCGGTGGTCAGCCAGATGCGCAGCGTCCTGCGAGAGTATAACCAGCCCGAGACCGTAGCCGATCAGGCATGGAGCTACTATCAGTCTGCCAAGAGCAGCATGATCTCCAGCCTTGGCGGCTGATTCAGCTTAATAATGTCTCCGCGAGGCCCTGTGCTGCCAGATATCCGGCGTACAGGGCCTCATTTAAGTTGTTGCCGTGCCCGCCGATCTCGATCAGCAGGCTGCCGGTGGTCAGATCCTGATTATAGAACCGGTAGCTGAACAGTACCGGGCGGGTAAAGCCGGGGTATTTTGCCTCCATGCTGCGCTCCCATGCAGCGGCAAAGCGCAGGTTCTGCCGCCATGCGGGCAGCTGCACGCTGGTGCCGTTGTCGCACCCGCAGATGATCATCACCTGCGCCGCCTGCCGTCCGTCTATGGTGCATACCGGGGCGCAGCGGGTGCCGTTTTCCCGCTCGATGGCGTCGCGGTGGACGTCCAGCACCACCTTGATGCTGGGGTACTGCGCCAGATACTGCTGCACCACCGCCCGGCTGTTGGCGTAGCTGCCGGTGTAGCTGGGGTAGTCGTTCAAAGTCTCGTCGTGCAGGGTGCATATTCCCGCCGCGTTGAGGGTATCCGCCATCACCCGCCCCACCGCGCACATATTGATGCTGCGGTCAGTGCTGCGTGCCCCGTCCCCGGGGGTGAACCACAGCCCGGCAGAAAGGCGGTAGTCCTCGGTGGCGTGGGTATGCATGATGAGCACCTGCGGCGCAGCGCTGTCCTTTTCGATGGCAAAGGGCAGGGGCTGCGCCGCCTCGGCGGCAATGTCTGCCGCCGATTGCCGGGTGTTATTCTTGATGCTGCCCGCACCGCAGGGAATGTACTTTTCGCCGCTGCCGTGCCCGAACTGCTGCTCTGTCACCGTGCCGGCATCGGCAGGGCGGGCTTCGTCCGGCTGCAGCGCCGCAAAATACTGCTCCACTCCGGTCTGCACCGGGGCGGCGGCTTCCTGCGCCGGAGACAGCACGGATGCAGCCTCCGGCACGCTTTCCGCAGACGCAGCCGCTGCCCGGCTCTCCACCGCCTGCTGTCCCAGATGCAGCAGGGTCTGCGCGGCTGGCACCGGCGCTGCCAGAAAGGCCGCCAGCACCAGCGCGGCGCTGCGGGCAAAAATGCACAGCGCCGCAAACAGCACCGCAGCCTGTAAAAAGGGCACTGCCCTGCTCTGCCCCGCAGGCAGACGCCAAGGCTCTCTGCTGCGCATGGCAAGACCTCCTTTCCGACCAGTGGGACGATTTAGAATGGCTTCCGCTTGCGCTCTGGGCATAATTCAAGGAAAAATTATTTATAATTTCGCAAATCTGGAAAATCTGCGGATTTTCCAGATTTGCCTTTTCATGGGAGGGGGTGGAACGAACTCCCTCAGTCAAAGCCTGACGGCTTTGCCAGCTCCCTCTGGGAGGGAGCCTTTGGCATGACGGGAAAGTTTCTCATTGCGCCTGATGCTTTAGCGACAGGGCTAACGGCGTGCGCCCTCTCAGTCAAGCCCTGTCGGGCTTGCCAGCTCTCCCAAAGGGAGAGCCAA
>CAVKCU010000286.1:0-2389 GCA_963654645.1 Clostridiales bacterium
ACGACGCGGATAAATAACCTTGCGTTCTCATAAATTTCTTTCGCAGGCGTATTCTTTTTTTCCTTATATGCCCAGCGTACCTTGAAGATCCGTATCAGCAATTCTTCATCGCTGATTTTTTGAATAACCTGGCAGGTTTCCCTGTCCTCATGGTAGGCGGCTCTTCTCCCCTGCGCTTTGGCGATTGCCTTTTGTTTGCATTGCGGGCAGACAAAGATTTTTCCGGTTTTCGGCTTTTTTATCACAGAAAACTTCTCGCAATAGGTACAAAAAACCTGCGTTGCTGGCTGGTTCCTGTCATACGAATAAAACAGATAGTGCGGCATGACATTTTGGTCAATCCAGTGTGCCAAGTTTGAGGGTGCAGCCGGGACCTTTTTCATTTTCTCGACTATGTCCGCATCACGTTTGCAGCGGCGAGCTTTTGCCTGCTTATTACGGATGCTATACTGATAGTTCTGTAACTCCTTCAACACGGCGATGCCACTTACGTTGCGATGGATAAAGTCCGCGATTGCAGCGCCATCCGTCCCTTTATAGAAAACGCAGGATTCTCTAAAATTATAGAAACTTTCATCGGCAAGGCTCATCAGCATGGCATCCCGCCACTTGACGTTCCCCTCGGCATCACGCTCCAGCGTGGCAAAGGTATCCTTGCCCTGAAACACGACCCACTTCGGCATACGGTCATTTGTTTTCAGGCGTTCACAGTCATAGAAGTAAACTGTCAGCACCCTATGCCCGCCAAGCAGTTTGACGGCAGCGGTGACAAGGTATTTCACCCGTTCCGTGTACAACACACCGGCATTTAGGCTGATGTGCAGCGGAACATTGGCTGCATGGCGGCAGGCTCGTTTGTCCAGTTTCATCCTGCTGCCTCCTCTGTGCCGAAGTCACCAAAGGTGAGCTGTTCTTCGTTCGCGGGTTTCGGGGCTGGTTTGGGCGCTGCTTTCTTGGGCTTATCTTTTTTGACTTTGCCTGCCTTGGGCATTTTCCCGTTGTAAGTTTTGGGGACAAACTTTTCTTCCGGTTCGGCATCCTCCTTGGCTTCGGCATCGCGGAAATATTCCCGCGCCCACTGGTAGCAGAGTTCGTCCGGCACATCGCCGCCGAAACCGCCGCCCATAGGCTTTTCGTCGTTGTCCTTCATTTCCTGTTCCAGATACTCCCGCGCCTTGCGGTTGATGTAGTGGAAGCAATTCAGCATCTTTTTCTTGGGGTTCATCACAAGACGGGCAAAGGCGGGGTCAGCCAGGCACTCGGTCTGCACATCTTCCATGACGCAGAGCTTCATGTTTCGGCGGGTCAGGCGCTCGGTATCCTGCGAAACGCGGTTCATGGATGCCTGCATCACATCGTCATCCGACATGGCGGCAAGGCGGTCCAGTTCCTGTTGTTCCCGCAGTTTTTTCTGTGCCTGTTTTGCCTCCCACTCGGCTTTGCGCTTAGCTTCGGCGGCATCAAATTCAGCCTTTTTGCGGGCTTCTTCTGCGTCCTCCGCTTGCGGTTCCTGCTTCGGGGGTTCTACCGGCTCAAATTCTTCGCTGAAAGAATCTACGGTTTCACTATCCGAAGATACCTCAAAAGCATCGTCCTCAACATCGCGGTTCATCATATCCATTTCAGAGAGTATACCCATTGTTCTGTCCTTTCTAAAAAAGGCAGAGAGCCACCCAACGGTAGCTCCCTGCCATAACTTTGCGCGGCATCAAGCCGCTTTTTCTTTTGTTTCTTCCTGCCGCAAAGCAAGCTGCCAGTCGTCTATGCCCTTGTAGGCAGTATTCCAGACAAGGCTTGTGCTTTGCAGCCCGGCTGCATTAGCGATCTGCTGTACCTTTTCGGCGGCGTCTGCCACATATTCATTCTCTGACTTGTCCATGTCGTAGGCTTCCACGACCAGCTTGGTGCCGTTCTGTGCCATGCAGCGCAGTGCGGATTCCAAGCCGTTCAAGCTGTTCACCCCTGCCACAGCGACAAACGAGCGTCCTGTCAGGCAGTGGGCAATATCAGCTTTAAGCAGTCCTTCGGTCACATACACGGTCTTGGCAAACGGTTCGCCCACAAAATGCAGCGGACTGCCGGAGGTCACACCATGCGGCTTGCCGATAGAAGACAGCCAGATGTATTTTGCTCCGCTTTTACCCGGTGGGTCATCCCTACGGCGCAGCGGCGTGTCCAGCCGTATCTGCATACCACAGATTAAACCATCCATACCGACAGCCGGGAGCAGGATGCCCGCCGTGCGGCTGCCGAAATTGATCGTCCACCGCCCGGCATTGTCCGTATAGAAGCCCGGCACACCCTGCAAGGTGCAGCCCTGCCGCTGCAGACGCTCGGCATAACTGCGGCACAGAAACGCAGGCGGGGTCGATTTGAACCCGAACCTTGC
>CAVKCU010000287.1:0-2372 GCA_963654645.1 Clostridiales bacterium
CCGTTCTGGAGCTGAAAGAGCTGATCGACACCTACTGCGAGGAGTTCGGTGTTTCTGCTGTTGCTGCTGCTGCTCCCGCTGCTGCTGGCGCTGCTGCTGCCGCTGAGGAAGAGAAGACCGAGTTCGACGTCATCCTGGCTGAGGCTGGCGCTACCAAGATGCAGGTCATCAAGATCGTGAAGGAGATCACCGGTCTGGGCCTGAAGGAAGCTAAGGCTATCGTCGACGGCGCTCCCAAGGCTATCAAGGAGAAGGTCTCCCAGGCTGAGGCTGACGACATCAAGAAGAAGCTGGAAGAGGCTGGCGCTAAGGTTGAGGTTAAGTAATTTAACCCCTTCTCTTACCGTTCTTTCTTGAACATCAAGAGGTCTGCACCGCAAGGTGCAGACCTCTTTTTTGTTATACCCCCTCAGTCTGCTCACTGCGTTTGCAGCCAGATCTCCCAAGGGAGCGCACCCTCTCAGGCGCTCCCGCGCCAGCTCTCCCAAAGGGAGAGCCAAGCTGTTAAGTTCGTTGCTAAAGTATTAGATGCAATGAGAAAGCTTCCGGCAGTGCTCTTGCCTCTCCCTTTGGGAGAGGTGGCATCGCGCAGCGATGACGGAGAGGGCGCACGCCGTTAGAACCACCGTTGAAGTTCAGACGCAATAAAAAACTTTCCCGCCACCGCCAAAAGCCGTCCCCTTGGGGAAGGTGGCATCGCCGCAGGCGATGACGGAAGGGGTAACCCCCGCCGCAGCGCCGCGCTTTCGCAGAAAGCGGCGCTGCAAATGCCGTTTCCCTCCACGACCCCTCCCGTGAAAAGGCAATTCTGGAAAATCCGCAGATTTTCCAGAATTGCGAAATAAAAATAATTTTTCCGCTGAAGATGCCCAAAGCAAAGCGGAGGGCATTCCCAATCGTCCTCCTGCAAAAAAGGCTGCCGCACAAGCTCGTGCAGCAGCCTTTCATCTTATTCCTCCGGTGCGGCCTTGGACTCCTCCACATAGGCTGCGATCTTGTCGATCTGGATCTGTGCCACGGCACGACCGGTCTCGTAAACGCGGCGCAGCTGGGCGGGGTCGCGCTCCATAGAGGGGATCTCCAGCGGGATGGGCGGGCGGATGACGAATGCCCGCCCGGACTGCTCCAGCATGGAAATATAGGATAACGTCTCGTTGTAGCGCTGATGCCGGTCTGCCACAGCCTCCACAAAGGCGGGATAGCGCAACGCAAACTTCGCCCGGATAAGGGGCAGCATCTTGTTTTTCTGCTTTACAAAGCCCTTGGGCTGGGTCAGGATGATCAGGTTGCGCTTGTAGCCGATGGACTCAAAAAAGCGCACAGGAATGGAATCTGCAACGCCGCCGTCCAGCAGCTGATAGCGACCAATCTTTACGATCTTTGCCGCCAGCGGCATGGATGCCGATGCCTGCATCCACTGGATGTCCTCGGCGTCGCCGGTGCGGCACTTATGGTAGATGGGCTCACCGGTGCGCACATCGGTGCACACCACAAAAAAGTCCATGGGGTTCTCCCGGAAAGCCACGGTGTCAAAGGGATCCAGCTTTTCCGGCACGGTATGGTAGCAGAACTGCTCACTGTACAAATTGCCGGTGCGCAGCAGGTTGCTAAAGCTGGCAAAGCGCTTGTCGTTGCAGTATTCTGTGTTGTAGCGGATGGTGCGCCCGATCTGGTGCGACTTGTAGTTGCAGCCAAACACAGCGCCCGCCGACACGCCAATGGCACCGTCCAGCTGGATGTTATGCTCCATCAGCACATCCAGTACGCCAGCGGTGAACATTCCGCGCATAGCACCGCCTTCCAGCACAAGTCCTGTTTTCATACCGTTTTCCTCCTCGTCCGGTCAAAAATCCCGGACATTACCCTTTACCTATAAGAATAGTATACTCGAAAACCGCGAAAGAACAAGGGAGGATAAGCCAAAAATGACCCGACAACCTTGCGAAGTTTCGGTATTTTTGGACAAGGTCATACTTTTAGAAAAAACGAAGGAGTTTGGTGCCGTATTTTTACGAATTTTGGCAAGAAAACCCCTTGTCAAAGCGGGATGCTTCCGGTATACTAGGTGAAACATTATATGATGGGTGCGTGTGGCGCGTACCCGGGAATGGAAAACAGGCGGGCGCTTTTCGCGGCGGGCGAGCCGGAGGCAGAAAACGCGTCTGCAAGGGTTGGAGGATATACTTTATGAAGATGCTGGAAGATCGTATCCGCAAGGACGGCATTGTGCGCGAGGGCAACGTGCTTAAGGTGGACAGCTTTATCAACCACCAGATGGACATCCCGCTGTTCCGCGAGATGGCTCATGAGTGGAAGCGCCTGTTTGCGGGCAAGCCCATCAACAAGGTGCTCACCATCGAGGCCAGCGGCAT
>CAVKCU010000288.1:0-2365 GCA_963654645.1 Clostridiales bacterium
CCAGAAAGTTGATGTAGCCGGGCTTGCCGTTCAGCACGGTAACGGGCAGGTCGGAACCATCTTCCATATAAATGCGGCTGGGCTTCTGGTTGGGGTTGCAGCCGTACTTCAGTGCGAGTTCATTCATTGGTGCATCCTCCTTATATCCTAAGGTTTACTCTTATTCTTCCTCGGCGTCAAGCTTTTTGAGCAGTTCCAGCTCCTCAGGCAGCAGTTCCGGCTCCTCGGGGTCGTCAAAATCGCTGCAAACGGGGTCGTACTTGTTGTAGATCATATCGCCGCTCTCGCCGGTTTCCAGATCGATGACCCGGGCAAACAGGCTGACCTTGTTGTCCAGATTCAGACTGCTCCACATATCGTGGGCAAAATCGCCGATGGTGCGGGGGCAGGCAAAGCGCAGGGGCTCGCCCTCAAAGCTGGGGATGGGGCTGCCGTTGTGCTTGTAGGTGCTGATGAAGTGGCCCTCGCCTGCAACGGGCTGGGGGTAATCAAAGAAATAGCGCTGCACGCTGTCGCCGTTGCCGTCGGCAGATTTGAGGATGCTCATCTGGTAGCTGCCGTCGGCGTACACCACAGCGGAGATGCGGGGGGTGTAGTTGGGGCCGTCCGGCTCAAAGGTGCGGGTGCGCAGGGCATCGGCAAAGCTCTTGCCCTGACTCATCAGGTCGTAGATGGTATCGGTCTGGTCGCCGTTGGTCACGATATGGGTCTTGCCAAGGGTCAGCACCGGGTTATAAATGATCAGGCTGGGGTCTTCCAGCTTTGCGGGGTCGGCAGCCATGGTGCAGATGCCGCCGCGCTCGGGCACGGGGTCAAACACGCGGTTGCGGCTGTTCTCGCTGCGTCCCATGATAAAGTAGCCGATAAACATCTGCCGTCCGTCCGGTGCCATTGCCACAGCAATGCCGCGGCCGGGGTACTCGTTGGATGCCAGATACTCGTTCAGGTTGATCTTTTCCATTGTTGTTCTCCCTTGCATTTTTGTTTTCAAAGAGCAGCTCTCGGCTCCCCCTTTGGGGGAGCTGGCGCGTCAGCGCCTGAGAGGGCGAACCTCTTTGCGGAAGCAGCTGCCCCGCCCTCTCCGTCACGGCTTACGCCGTGCCACCTCTCCCAAAGGGAGAGGCAAGAACAACGCTCTGCAAGCTTTCAGCAGATCTCTCCGCTGCACACCATAGCCACAGCCTTGGGCAGCAGCTTCCATTCCGCCTGCTCCATCACCCGCTTCTGCAGCACCTCGGGGGTGTCGCCGGGCAGGATGTCCACGGCCTTTTGCAGCAGGATGGGTCCGCCGTCGCACTCCTCGTTGACAAAGTGGACGGTAGCGCCGGTCACCTTGCAGCCCCGGGCCAGTGCAGCCTCGTGGGGGCGCAGACCGTACATGCCCGGCCCGCAGAAGGAAGGGATCAGCGCAGGGTGCACGTTCAGGATGCGGCGCGGATAAGCCGCGATGACGCTGGGGCCCAGCACGGACAGAAAGCCCGCCAGTACCACCAGATCGATCTTGTGCGCCCGCAGCGTTTCCAGCAGCGCAGCGTCAAATTCCTCGCTGGCGGCGTAGTCCTTGCGGCGCACCACGCAGCCCTCCACACCGGCCTTTGCGGCGCGTTCCAGCGCAAAGACGCCGGGCTTGGAGGCCACCACCAGCGTAATTTTACCATTGGGGTTCTCGCCCCGGGCCTCGCTGTCCAGCAGCGCCTGCAGATTGGTGCCGCCGCCGGACACTAACACGGCAATGTTCAGCACAGCTCCACGCCCTCACCTTCTGCGATGACGCCCAGACGGTAGGCTTCCGGCTCGCCGTTGGCGTGCAGGATCTCCAGTGCCTTATCGGCCTGCTCGGCGGGCACGGTAAGCACCATGCCCACGCCCATGTTGAAGGTGTTGAACATATCGTGCTCGGAGATGCCGCCCACCTTCTGCATCAGGTGGAACAGTGCCGGGGTGCGCACATCCGCCTTGTTGATGCGGGCGCAGCAGCCCTTCTTCAGGCTGCGGGGGATATTCTCATAGAAGCCGCCGCCGGTGATGTGGGAGATGCCCTTGACCTGCACCTCTTCCAGCACCTTCAGCACGGGCTTGACGTAGATCTTGGTGGGAGCCAGCAGCGCCTCGCCAAGGGTCTTGCCGCCCAGCTCGGCGGGGGTGGAGAAGAGCACATCGGGGTCGGCGTCGATGTTGAACACCTTGCGCACCAGCGAGAAGCCGTTGGAGTGCACACCGGTGGAAGGCAGGGCGAGGATCACATCACCGGCTGCCATGGTCTCGTTGTTCAGGATCTTCTCCTTGTCCACAACGCCCACGGTAAAGCCTGCCAGATCGTACTCGTCCTCCGGCATCATGCCCGGGTGCTCGGCAGTCTCGCCGC
>CAVKCU010000289.1:0-2363 GCA_963654645.1 Clostridiales bacterium
ATGATCTGGAACGGCGTTGCGCCCATGCTCTGGGCCGCTTCCACCACGCCCTCGTCCAGCTCACGCAGGCTGGTCTCCACCAGACGTGCCACGAACGGGAAGGCTGCCACCACCAGCGGAACGATGGTAGCTTTGGTACCCACCGTGGTGCCCACGATGGCACGGGTGAGCGGGAATACACAGATCATCAGGATCAGGAACGGAACACTGCGCAGGATGTTGATAACGATGTTGAGGATGTGCATCAGCCAGCCGGGCAGCGGCAGAATGCCGTCCTTATCACCGGCCACCAGCAGCACACCCAGCGGCAGACCCAACACCAGCGCAAACGCGGTGGAAAGCACCGTCACGTAAAAAGTTTCCCAGATGGCAAAGCCGTAATCTGCAATACTCATTCGCCGGTCACCTCCTCTACCGTTACACCGGGCTGGCTGCGGATGTATACAGCCGCCTGCTTTGCCTGCTCCAGATCAGCAGGCAGCTTGAGCAGCATGGAGCCGTAGCACTGGCCGCTCAGATCACGGGTGTCGGCGCTGAGCACCGACACCAGAATACCTTTTTCAGCCGCAAGGCTTGCCACCAGCGGTTTTGCGGTGGACGAACCATTAAAGGTAACGCGCACCACATGGTCGTCCGGTGCAAAGCTGGACAGATCCCGTGCGGCGCTGCCGCCGTTGGGTGCCACCAGACGCTTTGCTGCGGGCGTTTTGGGGTTCGAGAAGATCTCCTGTACGGAGCCTTCCTCCACCACAACGCCGCCGTCCAGAATGGCAACGTGATCGCAGATCTCTTCCACAACGCTCATCTGATGGGTGATGACCACAACCGTGATGCCCAGCTTCTTGTTGATGTCCTTGATCAGGGTCAGGATGGCATGGGTGGTGTTGGGGTCCAGTGCGCTGGTGGCTTCATCGCAGAGCAGAACTTTGGGGTTGGTTGCCAGTGCGCGGGCAATGGCAATGCGCTGCTTCTGGCCGCCGGAAAGCTGGGCCGGGTAGGCGTTGGCCTTATCGGGCAGGCCTACCATCTCCAGCAGTTCCCTGGCGCGCTTTTCCGCATCCGCCTTTTTTACCCCGGCCAGCTCCATGGGGAAGCAGATGTTCTTCAGGCAGCTGCGCTGCATCAGCAGGTTGAACTGCTGGAAGATCATGGTGATCTCGCGGCGGCGCTCACGCAGCTGGGCTGCGTTCAAAGTCTCCATCGCGGTACCGTCGATCACAACGCTGCCCTCGGTAGGGCGCTCCAGCAGGTTGATGCAGCGCACCAACGTGGATTTGCCCGCACCGGACATGCCGATGATGCCATAAATGGAACCATCCGGGATGGTGAGGTTGATGTCCTTCAGCGCATTCACCGCGCCGTCCTTCATCTGGAAGGTCTTGGAAAGATGTTTGATCTCGATCACA
This sequence comes from Clostridiales bacterium, assembly GCA_963654645.1. Taxonomy (GTDB): domain Bacteria; phylum Bacillota; class Clostridia; order Oscillospirales; family Ruminococcaceae; genus Faecalibacterium. The sequence goes on from CAVKCU010000289.1 coordinate 1,407, forward strand.
GAAATTGCTCCTTGCTGTTAGAGGTGATTAGCCCTCGATCGGTGCCAGACTGTCCTGCTTGCCGCCGTAGATGCCCATAGGCTCCACGTGGATGCCGGCAACCGTCACCAGATGGGTGCCGTGCTCTGCATTGAAGTCGTCCAGATACGGCTGATGCTGGAAGTAGTTGGTATCGCACTGGCCGTCCTCAACGATGTTGTTGGGAATGATGTAGTCGTCGTACTCCTGAATGTCCAGAGTGATGCCCTTTTCGGCCAGGATGTCCTTGCAGATCTCCAGGACCTCGCAGTGAGGAGCCGGGGTAGCAGCGCAGCTGACGGTCTCGCCGTTCAGTGCATCGTAGTCGATGGAGGAGTCATAGCCGTCGGTGGGGTTCTCCACAACGGACACCACAGCGCCCTTGTAGTTTTCATCCATGAAGTCCTTCACCTTCTGGCTCTGCAGAGCAGCGGCCAGAGCCTTGATCTTCGGCTCTTCCTGATTGCCGTCCTTGCAGACCAGAATGTTGACGTAAGCAGAGGTGCCGTCCTCCATTGCCAGAGCATCGGTCATGGGGTCCAGACCAGCGGAGATGGCATAGTTGGAGTTGATGACGGCGTAGTCCTCGTCCTGCAGGACGTTGGGCACCTGAGCAGCCTCGACCTCATCGACGGTGACGTTCAGGGGGTTCTCCTCGATGTCCTTTGCGGTGGCGGTCAGGCCGGCGTCAGCCTTCAGCTTGAAGAAGCCGTTCTTCTCCAGCAGGGTCAGGGCGCGGGCCTCGTTGGTGGTGTCGTTGGGCACAGCCACCTTGATCTTATCCAGCTTGGCTGCGGTGGAAGCAGCTGCAGAAGAAGCAGTGCCGGAAGATGCGGTGGAAGAAGAGCCGCCGCATGCGGTCAGGGCAGCGGCTGCAGCAGCCACACCGGTAACTTTCAGAAAATCGCGACGAGTAATCATAGTTTTGTTCCCTCTCTA
>CAVKCU010000290.1:0-2352 GCA_963654645.1 Clostridiales bacterium
TGGCTTTCAACTGGCTGCGGGTCTGCAAGACCAGACACGCCGAGATTTCACGGCTACGGATGGTAGCTACCAGCTTTTCTAGCTGCGGAATTTGACCAATGTTGGCACACTCGTCGATCAGGCAGCGGACATGGACAGGCAGCTTACCGCCGTACACATCATCGGCTTTGTCGCAGAGCAGATTGAAAAGCTGGGTGTAGATCATGGAAATCAGGAAGTTGAAGGTGCTGTCCGTATCGCTCATGATGAGAAACAGCGCCGTTTTCCGGTCGCCCAGTTTGTCCAGTTCCAGCTCATCGTACATGGTGGTATCCCGGACTTCCTGAATGTCGAAGAGCGCAAGCCGGGCACCGCAGGAAATAAGGATCGACTTAGCCGTTTTGCCGGCAGCCAGCTTATAAAGTTTGTACTGCCGCACGGCGAAAGAATTGGGCTTTTTCTTGCCCAGATCTTCAAACAACAGGTCTACCGGATTCTGATAAGTTTCATCGTCCTCGGATACCTGCATGGTGTTGAGCATTTCCAACAGCGTAGCGAAGTTTTGCTCCTCGACAGGGGCTTCGTAGTGGAGATACGCGATCAGTGAAACCAGCAAAAGCCGCTCCGCCTTGTCCCAGAAAGGGTCGCCGCCCTGACCCAGAAAGGGTCGCCGCCCTGACCCTCCCCTTTAGTGTTTGTCATCAGTGCGGTGACAAGTTTCAAAATATCCTTTTCGCTGTGGAGATAGGCCATCGGATTGTATTTCATACTCTTGGAAAAGTTGATGGTGTTGAAAATCTTTAGCTTGTAGCCCTTTTGTAACAGGGCATTGCCGCACTCGATCACGATACTACCTTTTGTCAATGCTAATAACTATACAATTTTTGATAGGCACAGTTACCGACAAAGTTGAAAGTTCGGCTTTAGTTCGGCTCAGAAATTCCCAGCTTTCACGTCATTGCGGATCAGGCGATTGACCTTATCGGCGTAGTTTTCACGGCTGGTCTTGCTGAAATTGAGACCGATCACATAGGTGGTGTTCCGTTTCCGCAGCATAATGGTCGGTGCTTCATTAGTCGGCTTTTTCTGCTCACTCATAGACATTTTCTCCTTTTATCGTCACTTTTTGAATTTGACTGGCAGACTGGCAACTGTGGGTGTACCATGAAGTTCTTGCCAGTCAAAATTTTCTGCCAGCCAAACGGTTTATTCCATCCAAAAGACCTTTTTGCGGCCTTCCACGATCTTGCTTTTCAGGGCATCGCCCAGTTCTCGTTTGGCATCCCGGACAGTTCGGCCGGGGATGCCCCTTTTCAGTGCCGCCTTGTCGATGTCCTCGCTGAGCACCTGCTTTCCTCCGGCAAGCAGGGTGCAGATCAGGTCTTTAGCCTGCTGGGTCTTGGTTTCACGCTGCGGCTCGATGCCGGACAGCATCTCGTCTGCGGTAATGTCATACTCGCCGACCCAGTGGAATCCACTTTCATCGCCCAGTGAGAACGCCAGCGATGCACCCGGCAGGGCAAGCGAACTTTTCTCATGGGTCAGGATTCGCATGTTCGGGTCGTGCTTCAGCTTGCCGATAAACATGACGCTGCGCACAGCGGCGGCAATGTCGATGGAGCCAAGGCCACGCTGCAAGCTCTGCATCCCGGCTGCTTTGTTCAGGTGTCCGATCAGCAAAATAGCGCAGCCTGTTCGCTGCGCTACCTGTCCCAGCCGCATGAAGATGGGGCGCACTTCGTTCGCCCGGTTCATGTCCACATCGGCACCGAGATACGCCTGGATCGGGTCGATGATGACCAGTCGGGCGTTGTTCTCGATAATGGCTTTTTCAATTCGTTCATCCGAAAGAGTAAGCTGCACCTCACTGTCGTCAATGACCAGCACCCGGTCAAGGTCTGCACCCGCTTCGATCAGGCGGGGCTTGACCGTATCGCCCAGACCGTCCTCTGCTGTCTGGTAGATCACGTTGAAGGGTTCCATACGCTCCATGTTGGGCAGCAACTTTCCATTGGTGCAGGCAGCGGCAAGGTGCATGGCAAAATAAGTCTTGCCCTCGCCCGGATTGCCTTGCAGAACACTAAGCTTTCCAAAGGGCAGATACGGCTTCCAAAGCCATTCCACCGGGGTCAGCTCCACGTCGCTCATGCGGATAATCTTCACCATTTTCGGTTTTGACGGCTCTTTCAGCACGATGCTCTTGAAATAATTGCGATTCGGGATTTCTGCTCGGTGCACCAGAACATCGTTCCAGTCTTTCATGCAGGGCTGGATGCGGGTCACGCTCACGGTGTCCGGCAGCAGAGCAGCCAGACGCTTGCAGGCATCCTCTCCGGCTTTGTCAGCATCCAGACAGAGGAACACCCGCTCCAC
>CAVKCU010000291.1:0-2346 GCA_963654645.1 Clostridiales bacterium
CCTCGGCACCGATCTTGTCCATCTTGTCAAAGGTGATGCAGACGGAATCCAGCGTGTCGGCGGCAAAGCCCATGCTCTCCAGCATCCCGCGCAGGATGCGGCGGTCGTTGATGTTGACGGTAAAGCCGGTAAAGCCGATATTCAGCAGTGCGCGGGTGGTCACATCGATCAGCTCCACCTCGGCGTTGGGGGAGGCGTCGCCCAGAATGTCGATATCGCACTGCACAAACTCCCGCAGACGGCCCTTCTGCGGGCGTTCGGCGCGGAACACCCGGTCGGTCTGGATGACCTTGAAGGGGCTGGGCAGCTTATCCTTGTTGGCGGCGTAGTAGCGGCTCAGCGGCAGGGTAAGGTCGTAGCGCAGACCCATGTCGGACAGCTGCTTGGGGTCGCCGGTGTTCAGGGCGGCGGTCAGCTTGTCGCCGCGCTTGAGCACCTTGAAGATCAGGTTCAGGTTATCGCCGCCGTCGGACTTGTCCAGATTTTCCATATCCTCCAGCATAGGCGTGGAGATGCGCTCGAAGCCGGCAGAGCGGTAGGTCTCCAGAATCTTACCCTGAATGTAATCGCGCAGGGTCTGCTCAGCGGGCAGCAGGTCCCGCATACCCTTCAAAGCCTGTGTTTTCATAACAGTAATTCCTCTCTATCTGTAAATTGTACCCGCCCTCGATGCTTACCAAAGGGGCGGGAGCGTTTTTTAACTCAGTACTTTACCATTATAAAGGATAATGCCGGATTGTCAATCCAAATGGGCACACTATCGCAAATTGCACAAATCTTTGAGGTGAAAGTATGAAGCAGCAGTTTGCAGCAAAACACCCGTGGACCATTCTGGCTGCGGGGGCAGCCATTCAGGTGCTTACCGGCTTACCGGCGGCGTGGGGCGTTTTTCAGCAGCCGGTCATGGAGGAATACGGCCTTTCGGAGCAGGGGGCGGGTTACGCCTTTGCCCTGCTCATTGCCGCCTTTGGGGTGGGGTGTGTGCTGGGCGGCTTTTTGCAGGATCAAAAAGGCCCGCGCTGCGCGGCATTGTGGGGTACGGCGCTGCTCTGCGGCGGCTTTTTTGCAGCGGCCTTTCTGCCGGGCAGAGCGGGGTGGGGGTTCTTTCTGGTTTTCAGCATCCCGGCGGGGCTGGGCACGGCGTTTTTGTATCCCTCTATCCAGTCCTGCGCCCAAAAGTGGTACGCGGGGCGCAAGGGACTGGCGACCGGGGTCATCGGCGGGGCGGTGGGGCTTTCCGGTGCGTTTCTTACGGTATTCGTCCGGGCGGCGCTGCGGGGCTTTGGCCCGGTGCAGGGCATCCGGGGCGCGTTCTGGGCGCTGGGCGCGCTTACCCTGCCGGTGTGCCTTGCAGGCAGCGCGGTGCTCAGCGACCCGCCGCAGCAAAAACAGCAGAAAAGCGGCAAAAACGGCATCGACCTCTCCCCGGGGCAGATGCTGCGCACAAGGCAGTACTGGCTGTGCGCAGGGGCGGTGTGTTTTTCCACCCCGGCAGTGCTGCTGTTCAGCCCCATCATCCTAAAGCTGGGCATGGAGCGCGGGCTGGACGAGACCGCCGCGCTGTGGAGCATCGTACTGGGCAGCGTGGGCAGCGCCGCAGGCCGGATGCTGATGCCCATGCTCAGCGACCACATCGGACGCCGCGCCACCGACCTTGGGCTGTTTGCGGCTTCGCTTGCGCTGTCGGCGGCGTTCTGGGCGGCGCAGGGCTGGTGGGTGGTGGCGTGCTACGCCGGGCTCACCTTCTGCTACTCGGCGCTGGCGGCGGTGCTGCCTGCCCTTTCCACCGACCTGTTCGGTCTGCCCCATGCGGGGGTGAACTACGGCTTTCTGGCGCTGGGACAGAGCGTGGGCAGCCTTGCGTTCCCCTTTGCAGCCAATCTGCTGGCGCTGGAGAACGGGCGGCACCTGCTTGCTATGGCTGGTGCGGCGGCGGGGTTTGCAGCCATCTGGGCGCTGCATCCGGTGCAGAAAGACCCGCGCTGAAACGCGCAAAAGAAAAGGCTATAAAAAAGTTTGCCGGTGCTTACGGCAGAATTGACAAAAACTTGACGACTGTTTTGTGTAAAGCGGTGGAAATGACAGTTAGCACCGGATGACCGTAAAACCCGGCTGTACTTTTTACAGGAAATGACTTGCAAAATCCGTCCGTTTTCTCTATAATAAAACTATGCGTGGTAGTACCGGTGCAGGCGCTGAAAGAGAGCAGCGCACCCGGTTCGGATGCAAGCAGCAGAGAACGGCAGCTGTGCCGGCAGGGCGCGGCGGCGGTTTTGTGCTGCCAAAGCGACATTTGTCAAAAGGAGAGTATGATTATGACCTATTCGCAGCAAGTACAGAATATGT
>CAVKCU010000292.1:0-2330 GCA_963654645.1 Clostridiales bacterium
TTGCCCTCTTTCGGCGCAGTGCCGTGGATATTTTTGCCCGCAGCGGCCTTGTACAGCAGGGCGGCTGCCTCGTCCTCGTGAAGGATGCCGGGGTGCTTTTCCCAGACGTAGAGGTTCTCCTTGCCGATGGAAAGCAGCACGGGGATGTCCTCGGGCTGGATGACGTGCCCCTTGCGGAAGCGGGCATCCTTGTATTCGCCCGGGATGATCTGGGTGATATCGTGGCAGAGCACCTGCCCTGCGGCGTCAACAGTACGGATCAGCTTCATGATGGCATTCCTCCTTACAGCACGGGCATCTGGGCTTCGATCCAGTCTGCCAGTGCCGGAATATCGTTCAGGTCAAAATCTGCGCCGGGGATATCTCCCGCCACCGCCAGCGGCTGGAAGGAGACGGGCGCATCCGAAACGGCGCTGCGCACCACCTCGATTTTAGGCCAGCCGCTGGATTTGAACCCCTCCAGCAGCACAAGATCGTAGCCATGACGCTCGAACAGGGCAAGCAGATCCTGCTCGGTCAGGCGGAATTCCTCGGTCAGCAGGTAGCGCGTGCCGGAGTAGACCGCCACGCCCTCGGCGCCGGCTTCCCGCAGGCGGTAGCTGTCGGTGCCGGGCACGTCCGGCGTAAAATCGTGACCGTCGTGCTTGATGACGCCCACCTTCAGCCCGCGGCTGCGCAGCACGGGCAGCAGCTTTTCCAGCAGGGTGGTCTTACCGCTGTTGTGCACTCCGCTTACCGCCAGCACTGCCGGGCGCTTGAGCACCTGAGTCTCGGCCTGAGCCTGTTTTTGTTCACTGTACAAAGGAAAGCACCTCCACTTCCATACCGGGTCCAACCGGTCCATTTCCGGCGGGGATCTCCACCAGACAGTTGCAGCCCATCATGGCGGACAGCGCACCGGAGGAGTGTGCCTCGGCGCTGCCCGCGCCGGGCAGCGTCACCTTGCTGCCGCAGGCAGTTGCCCGCAGGTAGCGGGTGACCTTGCTGGGCTTAGAAAAACCATTGGTCAGGGTGCAGACGGTGCGGGCGGGGATGCAGCTCTCCTCCCGCCGTCCGGCGGCGCGCAGCAGCGCAGGAATAGCATACTGCTCCAGCGTAGCGGCGGCGGCAAAGGGGTTGCCGGACAGGCAGAACACCAGCTTGCCGCCCAGCGTAGCCGCCAGCATGGGGCTGCCGGGCTTCTGGGCTACGCCTTCCACCAGCAGCTGTGCGCCCAGCTTTTCCAGCACAAGGGGCAGATAATCCTTCTGCCCCACAGAGACGCCGCCGCTGGTGATGACGGCATCGCAGCGGGTCAGCAGATCCTGCATTTTACCGGTGATGACCTCCGGGTCGTCGGAGCACTGCTGCCGTTCCACGGCAAAGCCCAGCTGCCGCAGCCGGGCGGCGTTCTGGAAACCGTTGGCATCGTAAATTTTACCGGGTGCCCACGGTGCGCCGGGCGCCAGCAGCTCGCTGCCGGTGGAAAGGATGCCCACAGTCAGCAGGCGGCAGACGGCTACTTCGGCGTAGCCCTGCCCAGCCAGCACGCCCAGATGGGCGGGGGTGAGCACCGTCCCGGCGGGCGCAATGACCGCACCGGCAGCCACGTCCTCGCCGCGGAACACCACGTTCTGCAGCGGCTTTACGGCGGCATACAGCTGCACGGCGTCTTCGCCGCTGTCGGTCAGCTCCTGCATCAGGACGCAGTCCGCGCCCTCCGGCAGGGGTGCACCGGTCATGATGCGGGCAGCGCACCCTGCGGGCAGCGCCGCAGCCGGGGCATCGCCCGCGTAAAGCTTCATTACCACCGGCAGGGTGACCGGGGTCTCCCGGCTTGCACCGGCGGTATCCGCACTGTGCAGGGCGTAGCCGTCCAGTGGGCTGCGGTCAAAGGGGGGCTGGTCCATCCGGGCGCAGAGGTCGGCGGCGGCAATGCGCCCGCAGGCGGCTTCCAGCGGGATGGTCTCCGGAGACGGAGAGGGCAGAAGTGCTGCCGCGTCCAGCACGCTGCGCAGCGCCTTGACGGGGGAGCAGAAAGGCTGATTCATCATAACTTCCTCCATAGACCCGCTCTCCCGGTCTGCTATGGCTCAGGCGGGGGAGCAGGGGGATTCTTTTTTCAAAAAGGCAGGTGAAAAAGAAGCGGAGACGTCTTGACCGGAAAATCAAAACGCCTCCGCAGAATATCCCCGCAAAACCGGCAGCGGCAGCTTGCAGTCTGCTGCGCCGGCGGCAGCCCTTGGCTATGCGCCGCCCTTGCAGCGGCAGCACACAGCCAAAAAGCACCTGTGAAGATGGGAGGAGTTCTTTTTTTCAAATTGCAGCGTTTCTTCTGCGGGAAGGCGGCG
>CAVKCU010000293.1:0-2307 GCA_963654645.1 Clostridiales bacterium
GCCATGTGCTCGATCTTGTAGTTCTCGTGGCGCTCTTCCATCAGCTTCACGGCCTCGGCGCGGGGCAGGATGAAGGGCTTGATGGGCAGGTTCTCCTTGACGATCTTGCGCATCTCTTTTTCGATGTTGGTCAGATCCTCGTCGCTCAGCTTCTGGTCGCCCAGATCGACATCGTAGTAGAAGCCGTTCTCAGTAGCAGGGCCGAAGGCAAAATCAGCCTGCGGATACAGGCGCTTGATGGCCTGTGCCATAATGTGGGCTGCGGTGTGACGGATAACGTGCAGTTCCTGATCCTGCGGGCACTCGTCCACATGACCGTCCTTGTAGATGATCTTCATAGTAGATTCTCCTTTGACAATGTGGTTTTGAACAAAAATAAAAAGCGCTTCACCCCGTAAAACTCACGGGATGAAGCGCCGATCAAATGTCTGCGTTCCACGGTTCCACCCGAATTGCGCGCTCCCCGGCGGGGAAACGCGCCCCTCGCAGTGCTGTAACGGGCACGCCCGGCAGAGGTTCGCCTCTGCACTCTGCGGTGGTAGAAGCCGGGGTCATGACAGGCTGCTTGCAGCACCCGGAAACCCGGGGCAGCCCTCTCTGCGGCATGAAAAGCGGGGCTTCAGTTTGTCCGCATCAATGTTTTGGACAGGATGAAACTACGCTGATTGTAGCACGCCGGAGCAAAAAAATCAAGGGATAGCGGCAGAAATATACTTTTTATGCGCCCTGCTTCTCCACGCTGCGCACAGCCAGCGCCTTGGCGGGCTTCATCAGCAGCACGCTGACACCGTTAAAGAGCACAGAGCCCACGATGAAGGTGATGAAGAACTGCGGCAGATGGGTGGTCAGCGCAGGGATGTCGATGCAGGCCACGGTCAGGTAGGCGAAGCCCACGTTGTTCAGCACCTTGGGTGCGTAGGGGTGCAGGATGATAAGGATGAACAGCACCACAGCCAGCGGCAGGATAAAGCCGAAGAAATCGCCCAGAACGGGGGTCAAAGCGCTGATGGACAGCAGCGCCGCCACGGTGAGCACCAGACCCACAAGGCCGCCCAGCTCCACGGTGACAAGGCGATCCTTCACATCGCCCTCCAGCGTGAACATCATGATGTTGCTCAGGAAGATCAGCCAGCTGTATTCCATGCCGGTCAGGTGGATGACTGCGTTCGCGACCAGGATCCATGCCAGCAGCATCAGGCGGAAGTAAAGCAGAAAACGCTTGGTTACGGCCTCGTTCATAAGGGTTGTCCTCTCTTTCTCGTCTGTATTGACAAGCGATTCTTTTCAAATATGCGTACGTTTTGGCAAGCAATGCTTGCATTAAACGAGACAAGTATACAATACTTTCCAATAAAAGGCAATGGTTTGGCAACTAAAAGTTGCGTTCTATGTAAATTCGGTATGGCAGGGGAGGTGGGGATGCAGACGGAGATGTTCTCTTTTGGTGTCAAAAGAGAACATCCCTCGGCAAGCAGAAACTTTCCCCCCGCGAAGCGGAAGCCATTTAAAATCGTCCCGTTCCTCTGCGCCTTGCCACAGGCGGCGAAGCAGTGTATAATAGGCGCAGAACGCTACAACGCCGGAACCCCCGGCAGATACAGGAGGAATTGCAGATGAATAAACCGGTACTGGTCGTCATGGCAGCCGGCATGGGCAGCCGTTACGGCGGCATGAAGCAGATCGACCCGGTGGGTCCCAACGGACAGGTCATTATGGACTACTCCCTTTACGATGCCCGCCGCGCCGGCTTTGAGACCGTGATCTTTGTCATCAAGCACGAGATCGAGGACGCCTTCAAGGCAGCCATCGGCGACCGCGTGGCTAAGGCGATGAAGGTGAAGTACGCCTTCCAGCAGCTGGAAGAGCTGCCCGCAGGCTTTGCCGTGCCGGAGGGACGCGTAAAGCCTTGGGGCACCTGCCATGCCGTGCTGGCTGCAAAGCCCCTCATTGACGGTCCCTTTGCGGTCATCAATGCGGACGACTACTACGGTCCGGAAGCTTTTCAGGTGATGTACGATTACCTGTCCGCCCACGCCGATGATGAGTTCTACCGCTACTGCATGGTCAGCTACCTGCTGAAGAATACCCTGTCCGAGAACGGCAGCGTGGCGCGCGGCGTGTGCATCAAAAACGAGGACGGCACCCTGCAGAGTGTGACCGAGCGCATCCGCATCGAGCCCTGCGGCGGCGGCGCACACTACACCGAGGACGGTGGCGAGAGCTGGGTAGACCTGCCCGGCGACACCCCCGTGAGCATGAACCTGTGGGGCTTCGGCAAAAGCTTTCTGGACGAAGCCGAGCAGCGCT
>CAVKCU010000294.1:0-2279 GCA_963654645.1 Clostridiales bacterium
GCTGCTCAAAGCAGCGCTCCAGCGCCTTTTTCTTCTTTGCCTTGGTCAGGCAGTCCGGGTCCGGGCAGAGATATGCGCCGCGCCCCGGCTTTTTGCCTACCAGATCAATGCTGATCTCCCCGCTGGGTGCGCGCACCACGCGCACCAGCTCCTTTTTGGGGCGGCTGGTCATGCAGCCGATGCACTGGCGGGCAGGGATCTTTTTTTGTGCCATCCGGTTTCCCTCCTTCGGCAGATGGTGCCGGGCTTATTCAGCGTCTGCTGCGTCCTTCTTGGGCTCCTCGTCCTCGCCGTAGTAGCCGCTCTCGGGACGGATATCAATGTTGTAGCCGGTCAGGCGGGCGCACAGGCGGGCGTTCTGACCCTTGTTGCCGATAGCCAGACTCAGCTGCTGGTCAGGCACGGTGACGCGGCAGGAGCGGGTCTCGCCGGGCAGCAGCTCCACCTTGACCACCTTGGCGGGGCTCAGGGCTGCGGAGATGAACTCCGAGATATCCTCGCTCCACTTGACGATATCGATCTTCTCGCCACCCAGCTTTTCCACAACAGCAGCCACGCGGGCGCCGTGCTCGCCGATGCAGGCGGAAACAGGGTTGACGTTGGGGTCCTTGGACCAGACAGCCATCTTGGTGCGGGCACCGGCCTCGCGGCTGATGGCCTTAACCTCCACGGTGCCGTCAAAGATCTCGGGCACTTCCAGCTCAAACAGGCGCTTGACAAGACCGGGGTGGGTGCGGCTGATCATCACGCGGGGACCGCGCTCGGTGCTGACCACGTCCACGATGTAGACCTGCAGGGTCTCGCCCTCGGTGTACACCTCGCCGGGCACCTGCTCGTTGCGGGGCAGAACAGCCTCGCCGCCCTTGCCCAGATCCAGCGCAACGATGCCCTTCTCGTTATCCACGCGGGTAACGGTAGCCTGCACGATATCGTGGGCGCGGGACTGGATCTCGCTGAGCTGCTGGCTGCGCTCGGCCTCGCGGATGCCCTGACGGATGACGTGCTTTGCGGTCTGGGCGGCAATGCGACCAAAATCGCGGGTCTTGAGCGGGGTGATGATGCGGTCGCCCACCTCGTAGCTGCTGCGGATCTTGCGTGCTTCGGTCACACCGATCTCGGCGTGCTCGTCGTACCAGTCCTCGTCTGCCACGATGTCCTGGATCAGTGCAACATCAAAACGACCGGTGTCGGGGTCGATGTCCACCCGGATGTGGTCCTCCTCGACCTCGTAGTTCTTCTTGACGGCAATGATGATAGCCGCCTTGATCTTTTCGATCAGGTACTCTGCGGTGATGCCGCGCTCATGCTCCAGCATGGAGAGCGCTTCAAAAAAGTCCTTATTCTCTGCTGTCATTTTTCGGGTTCCTCCTATATATTTTGTTCTCTTTTCTCTCTCAGAGACGGTTATTCTCAGTTGAACAGATCCTCGTCGTCGCACAGCTGCACGCCGGAGACTGCATTCACCTCAAATGTCACAGGACCGTTTTCGGTCTCCAGCGTCACGGTGCTGCCCTCGCGGCCTGTCAGGATGCCGGAAAGCTCCCGCACGCCGTCGGCGTTGGGGCGGATGAGCTTTGCCCGTACCTTCTGACCTTTCAGCGCCTCGTAGTGCTCCGGGCGGGTCAGCTTGCGACCAAGGCCGGGGCTGCCCACTTCCAGATAATAGCTCTGGTCGATGGGGTCTGCCTCATCCAGAATGGGGTCCAGTGCGTGGGACACCTCTGCACAGGTGTCGGTATCCATGGTGCCGTCCCGGTCGATGAGGATGCGAAGATACCAGTCCGGCCCTTCCTTCTCAAAAACCACATCCCACAGGCGCAGACCCATGCCTTCCACCGTGGGACGGACAAGCGCTTCCACTCTCTGCGCGGTGTTGCCGCCAGACTGCTTCGCCATAAAAAACCTCCAAACAAACAAGAAACGCGGACCTTGCGGCCCACGTTTCAGGTTAAACTATATCGTACTATTAGAATATAGCATACTCTTGCGATTTATGCAAGCATTTTCGCAATTTTTTTGCAGTTGTGCGCCCTTCGGGGCCTTTTACAGCACCCAGACGCCGTTCTCGAACAGCTGCACGGTGCGCCCATCGCGGCATTTGCCGGTGATGCGGCTGTCCTCTGCACCGATCATCACGTCCTCGTGCAGGGAGGAATGGTTCATGCCGCGGGCTGCCAGCTCCTCCTTGGAAAGGCCGGTGCCGCCCACGGTGGTGCCGGGGTAACTGTCGCCAAAGGCGATGTGGCAGGCAGCGTTCTCGTCAAACAGGGTGTTGTAGA
>CAVKCU010000295.1:0-2248 GCA_963654645.1 Clostridiales bacterium
ATATAATATAATACCATCTCTGAAAGATCTAAAAGCGCCTGACGGACATACCCTTTTTCCATTTCTCCATTGTAATATTCCGGGAAGGACTGCAACAAAGAAAATTTTATCATACCACTTGTATACTTGAGACTTTTATTCTTTGCCAAGGATCGCATACCTTCTCTAATTGAGCACTGCAAATACAAATCCTCGTGGCTCTCATCACTATCAACAGCTTGAATTGGCCTCCGTATGCGCTTCAACAGCTCCGAGAAGCCCTTTCCATCGGAATCTACCATTAGCAAAATGTCAAAAAAACGGCAATTTGCTACTGTGAGCAATGTCGGCGTGCTTCTTGTTGAGTTGAATGTTAGCACCTCGGATGCTTCTACAAATTTTCCTTTAAATGGAACCTTACCCATTATCTTATTCAATCGTCTCTGTAACTTTTTTGCCATATCATCAATTTGGCCAACATTATTATTGCAGAATCCACCTATTACATCCATGAACTTATCTTCTTTGATATGTTCTTTCTTCAGTAATTCATTTACCTTCTTTTTATCTTCGTCCTTAAGTGTCTCGTTCTTATATTTATCCTGATGGATGAACAACCATCTGCGCATTAAATACTGCCTATATGGTATCTCTCCTTCTTCGGTATCGTCATAATCATCTATATCAGAAAAAGCGTCCTGTAGTCTTATAAACGATATAAGGGTCTTTTCACACTGCATCTGTATACTTTCGTTTTCTATGTCTAAGCCCTTTTCATCCGTAATTTTGTGCTGTGCATCTGGCAATTTCCAATCTTTAGACGCCATTTTAGCCTCGTCCTTCCTACACTATAACCTTATAAAAGTTCTTTTTAATCAAAAACCTCCCCGGCAAAACCATTCAGTTTCACCGGGGAGGTTTATCATACGCTTATCTTCCCATGTTTTGCACGATTAGTGCATCTTCATGCAACAATCTTACTTTCTGGGATTTTTGATAGCAGCCTGCGCGGCAGCCAGACGTGCGATAGGCACACGGAACGGAGAGCAGCTGACGTAGTCCAGGCCAACATTGTGGCAGAACTCGACGCTGGAGGGATCGCCGCCGTGCTCGCCGCAGATGCCCAGGCCCAGGTCGGGACGGGTCTCACGGCCATCGTGAGCAGCCATCTTGATCAGCTTGCCGACACCGATCTGATCCAGGTGCTGGAACGGATCGCTCTCGTAGATCTTCTTCTCGTAGTATGCGCCCAGGAACTTGGCAGCGTCATCACGGCTGAAGCCAAAGGTCATCTGAGTCAGGTCGTTGGTGCCGAAGCTGAAGAACTCAGCTTCCTTCGCAATATCACCAGCGGTCAGAGCGGCACGCGGGATCTCGATCATGGTACCAACCTGGTACTTCATGTCAACGCCAGCCTCAGCGATCAGCTTGTCGGCAGTTGCCACGACGATATCCTTGACGTACTTGAGCTCCTTGACCTCGCCCACCAGAGGGATCATGATGTGCGGGGTGATCATCTTGCCGGTCTCAGCGGAGACTTTCAGAGCAGCCTTGATGACAGCGTTGGTCTGCATCTCAGCGATCTCGGGGTAGGTGACAGCCAGACGGCAGCCACGGTGGCCCATCATGGGGTTGAACTCATGCAGGCTGACAACCACGTTGTTCAGCTCTTCGGTGGTCATGCCCATGTCCTTTGCCAGAGCCGCGATATCCTCAGCCTTGGTGGGCAGGAACTCATGCAGAGGCGGATCCAGGTAACGAATGGTCATCGGACGCTCGCCCATGATGCGGTACATGGCGGTGAAGTCTGCCTCCTGGAACGGCTCGACCTTTGCCAGAGCGACCTTGCGCTCCTCAACGGTACGTGCGCAGATCATCTCACGGACAGCAGCGATGCGGTCCTCAGCGAAGAACATGTGCTCGGTACGGCACAGGCCAATGCCCTCGGCACCCAGGTCAACGGCCTGCTGTGCGTCACGCGGGTTATCGGCGTTGGTCATGACCAGCAGCTGACGAGCCGCGTCTGCCCAACCCATGAAGCGGTTGAAGTTCTTGTTGCCGGTAGCTGCAACCGTAGCGATCTGCTCGCCGTAGATGTTGCCGGTAGAGCCATCGATCGAGATCCAATCGCCCTCAACGAACTTGTGGCCGTTGATCTCAAAGGTCTTAGCCTCTTCGTCGATCTTCACATCGTTGTCATTGCCGCAGCCGGAAACACAGCAGGTGCCCATACCACGGGCAACAACGGCTGCGTGGCTGGTCATGCCGC
>CAVKCU010000296.1:0-2246 GCA_963654645.1 Clostridiales bacterium
CTGCTGTCAAGCCCTTTGCAAAAATGTTTATAAAGATTCATAATTCTGTCATAAAGGGGGTGTGAACTCCCTCAGTCAAAGCCTGCGGCTTTGCCAGCTCCCTCTGGGAGGGAGCCTTTGGCATGGTGGCACAGTTTCCGGCTCAAGCGCAAAGTTTGCGGGCGTGCCGCTCCCCCTTGGGGGAGCTGTCTGCGCAGCAGACTGAGGGGGTCTCTTTATTCTAATAGGTATTACTTCTCCATCTTTTTTCAGCGATTCGCGTCATTTTTATGCCATTCGTGCAAAACTTCTTTTGTTTTTACCCAGTTTGTGGTATATTTACAGTAACGATACCCCCTGTAAAAACACACGAAAGGAGTGAAAACAATGAAAGCAAAACGTATCCTGAGCATCCTGCTTACCGGCAGTATGCTGCTGTCCCTGCTGCCGGTGTCTGCACTGGCAGCTGCCCCGGTGTTCGATGCACCTGCCCAGACCACGGCCAAAAAGGCTGCGCCCCTTGTGCAGGAAGCAGATGCCTCCCGCAGCACCGAGGAGGAAGCCGCCGCCCGCAGCAGCCGTGATCTGGACGCAGAGAACAACACCGCCGAAAGCATTACCATCGATCTGGACGCCAAAGGCAATCCCACAAGCCAAGGTGACGTTGCCCATTGGTACTACAACGCAACCGCCTTGTTCTTGAACTCCGGCACCTTCACCCTGCAGCCCTCCTCGGAGCCCGGGGCAGCAAGCGCATTGCAGCCGGGTCTCTTTATTAAGAGATCTGCCGAATTTAAGGGCGGCACCGCCGGCAATTGGACCACCAACCGGGGCACCATCTCCGGCGGCACCTTCCAAGGAGAAGCGTCCAACCAGGGCACCATCTCCGACGGCACCTTCCAAGGGGCTATGTCCAACGACGGCACCATCTCCGGCGGCACCTTCCAAGGGGATGTGAACAACAACTACCGGGGCACCATCTCCGGCGGCACCTTCCAAGGAGAAGCGTCCAACCGGGGCACCATCTCCGGCGGGACCTTTGAAAAGAAAGTGCTGCTCATGAATGGTGACGCTTCCATCACCATCAGCGACGGCCTGTTTGACGGCGTGGTTGTCAACAAAGGACGTTACGGCTCGCTTTCCATCACCGGCGGCCTGTTTACCAAAGATGTGGATGTATACACCATCAGCACGGGCAATCTTTCTATCACCGGCGGTTATTTTGTGGCAAAGCCTATCATGCCGCAAGGCAGCAACACCGGCTTTGCCACTGTGCGCGATCAGAATGGCAGAACCTTCCAAGTGCCTGTAAATGAAGACTTTTCTGAAAACGGCTACGGAACCCTTTATGTGCCTCACGGTACATCTGAGCAGGCAAACCCCATTACCGTAAAGACCGATACCGTATTGACCGACTGCCTTGCAGACGGCGAATCCATTATGGATAGCGTACAACAAAACGCGGACGGCAGTTACACCATCAAGGTATACCAGCCGAAGTCCATCATGCTGGTGACCGCGGAGCCTACACCGCCTACACTGGATGACTCCGAGATCGACCCGGCGTTCTCCTCCGGTGCAGCCGCAGTCGGCGTGGTACTGGGCGCTGCGGGTCTGGGTTACCTTACCTATGCCTACGGTTCTTCCCTGTACCTGCACTACGCACTGCCGGACGGCTTTATCCCCTCTACCCGTCAGGAGCTGGCAACCGTCCTGTGGACAACTGCCGGCAAGCCCGACCCCGTAAGCACCGCGCTGTACACCGATATCCCCGCTGACGACATCGAGCAGCAGAAGGCTGCCCGCTGGTGCGCAGAGCAGGATCTGATGAACGACCACGGCGAAACCTTTGGCCCGGACACCAAGGTGACCAACGCCCGCATCATCCGCGCATGGAACAGCCTGAAAAAGCTGCCCATGCCCATTACCAAGTGATCATTTTCTGATTTATCCTTTCATTGTGCACCGCCGCCCGGCTTGTTTTCACAGGCCGGGCGGCGGTGTTTTTGCGGGTGCGCCCTCTCAGTCAAGCCCTATCGGGCTTGACAGCTCTCCCAAAGGGAGAGCCAAGAGCACGCCCGGAAGCTTTCTCCTTGCACCTGATACTTTAGGGCAACACCGCACAATTCCCGCCTTACTCCTCCATCTGCTTTGCCAGAAAGGCCGCTGCCACTGCCACTGCCTTGCACTGGGCGTCCTCCGGGCAGGCGGCGCGGTCCTCGGTCAGTAAGCCCACCGCGCCGGTCACGTCCCCGCCCGCCAGCACC
>CAVKCU010000297.1:0-2235 GCA_963654645.1 Clostridiales bacterium
GACAGTTCTACCTTGCCGGGCAGCTGTTCCCGGTAAAGCCGGACGATATGGTCATCGTGAACCCACAGGTGGAGCACACCGAGCTCAGCCTGAACGCTTCGCCGCTGGAGTATATCGTGCTGGGCGTGGACAACATGGAGTTTTTGTTCAGCAAGGCAGATACCAGCTATGCCATCTTCAACTGCCGGGAGAACCGGGAGCGGATGGTCACTCTGCTGGATATGCTGCTGGCTGAGGCAGACCGCAGTCTGGACGGCTGCGAGACTGTCTGTCAGGATCTTTTGGAGGTGCTGCTGATCTGGCTGGTGCGCTGCACCACCATCTCGCTGCAGTTGGAGGAGACCACTCGGACAGAGAACCGGGAGTGCGCCGAGATCAAGCGGTATCTGGACGCCAACTACCGGGAGGATATCTCGCTGGACCGCCTTGCGGAGCTTGCCCACCTGAACAAATATTATCTGGCGCACACCTTCCAGCGGGAGTACGGCATCTCCCCTATCACCTACCTGAACCGCCGCCGCATTGAGGAAAGCAAGTATATGTTGGCAAACACCGGCTACAGTCTGGCGCAGATCAGCGAGCTGATGGGCTTTTCCTCCCCCAGCTATTTTTCCCAGTGCTTCCGCAAGGCGGAGAGCATGACCCCCAACGAATACCGCCGTCAGGCACGGCAGGGAAAACGCCCTGCACCGGCAAAACGGCACAAAGAATAACAAGCTACCAAGGAGTTTTATCATGAAGCCAGTTACCCTTTCCCTTCTGCAGCAGGCGGCAAACGCCTTCCAATTCGGCGGGCCGGTGGTCTGCACCCTTGACCATTACGGCGAGGGTCATATCAACGACACCTATGTGGTCTGGCGCGGGGACCGTTCCAAGCGGTTCATCCTGCAGCGCATCAACACCGACACCTTCACCGACCCTGTGGGGCTGATGGAAAACGTATGCGGCGTCACCCGCCACCTGCGCACCAAAATTCTTGCCGAGGGCGGCGACCCCATGCGGGAGACCCTGAACGTGGTGCCTACGCTGACCGGCGGCAGCTGCTACATAGACACCGAGGGCGGCGCATGGCGCGCCTACGATTTTGTGGAGGACACCGTCTGCCTGCAGCAGGTGGACAGCGAGGGCGATTTCCGCACCGTAGCCGAGACGCTGGGCAAATTCCAGAACCAGCTCTCCGACTACCCCGCCGTCACCCTGCATGAGACCATTGCCCGCTTCCACGATACACCCAACCGCTATGCCAATTTTGAAAAAGCCCTCGCCGCCGATGCACTGAGCCGGGCAAAGAGCATTGCGCCGGAGATCGAATTTATCCATGCGCGGGAAAAAGACTGCCATGTGCTGCTGGATCAGCTGGCTGCGGGGGAGATCCCCCTGCGGGTCACCCACAACGATACCAAGATCAACAACGTGCTCATTGACAAAGCCACCGGCAAGGGGCTGTGCGTCATCGACCTTGATACCGTAATGCCGGGTCTGTCTGCCTACGACTTCGGCGATTCCATCCGCACCGGCGCCAACGACTGCGCCGAGGACGAGCCGGATCAAAGCAAGGTGCACTTTGACCTGCACCTGTACGAGGTGTTCGCCAAGGGGTATCTTTCCACCGCCGGGGCTTCCATGAGCCTTGCGGAGAAAAAGAGCCTTGCATGGGGCGCACGGCTGATGACACTGGAATGCGGCATCCGTTTTCTGACCGACTATCTGGAGGGCGACCACTACTTCCACACCGCCCGCCCCGGTCACAACCTTGACCGCGCCCGTACCCAGTTCACACTGGTGCGCCAGATGGAGGAATGCTTTGACCAGCTGCTGGCTATCGTCAGCCGGGACGATGCCTGCACTCCCCTGCTGTAATTTTACGGTTACTTTATAGGCAAACACAAAAAGCACCCGCAGCAAGCTTTCCAGAGGTTTCTGCCCTCAAAAAAGCGAATGCTGCGGGTGCTTTATTTTTTTACTTCCGACCAGATTTCAGGTCACAGAATTTTGTGCAGCTCCTGCACAAGGTCGCCGATCACGATGGGCTTGGACAAAAAGCCGTTCATGCCGCTTTCCAGCGCGTTGCGGCGGTCCTCGTCAAAAGCGTTGGCGGTCATGGCAATGATCGGGAGTGTTGCCAGCGCCGGGTCGTCCAGTGCGCGGATCTGCCGGGTGGCGGTATAGCCGTCCATGATCGGCATCTGCACATCCATCAGCACCAGATCATAGCTGCCCGGCGCGGCGGTGCTG
>CAVKCU010000298.1:0-2225 GCA_963654645.1 Clostridiales bacterium
TCATCACGCTGGTGGTCACCGTGCTGTCCATGCTGGTGCTCACCTTTCTGGTGCAAAAGACCAAGCTCGGCAAGGCCATGCGCGCCGTCTCGGAGGATATGGATGCTGCCCGCCTGATGGGCATCAACGTCAACAGCACCATCTCCTTCACCTTTGCAGTGGGCTCGGCGCTGGCGGGCATCGGCAGTGTGCTGTACTGCTGCTCCTACCCGCAGGCTACCCCCACCATGGGCTCCATGCTGGGTCTGAAGGCCTTCGTTGCCGCCGTGCTGGGCGGCATCGGCTCCATCCCGGGCGCTATGGTCGGCGGCATTGCCATCGGCCTGTGCGAGTGCTTTGTTTCCGCCATCGGCCTTTCCGCATGGAAGGACGCTGTTACGTTTGCAATTCTGATCATCGTGCTGCTGGTCAAGCCCACGGGCTTCCTTGGTCGCAAGGTGCAGGAAAAGGTGTAAGGGGGCATAACGATGAAAACCAACCGTAAAACCATCAAAATGCCCGTGCGCTACCTGATGAACGCCGTGCTGGTGGCGCTGCTGTTCGTGGGGCTTTCCTTTCTCACCCAGAATGTGCTGTCCACCTACCAGAACAAGGTGCTGCTGACCGTGGGCATCAATATCATTCTGGCTGTTTCGCTGAACGTTGCCACCGGTTATCTGGGGCAGCTGCCGCTGGGTCACGCCGGCTTTATGGCGGTGGGTGCCTACACCTGCGCCCTGTTTACCAAGTATTCCAGCCTGCCCAAGGGCGTTGCCTTTGTCATCGGTCTGGTGCTGGCATGGATCATGGCTGGGCTGTTCGGGGTGCTCATCGGCATCCCCGCCCTGCGCCTGACCGGCGACTATCTGGCGATCCTGACGTTGGGCTTCGGCGAGATCATCCGCATCACCCTGAACAACATTGATGATGTGCTGGGCTTCAAGCTGTTCTACGGCGCAAAGGGTCTGAAGAACATCCCCAAGTACTCTAACTACTGGAACGTGTTCCTGTGCGTGGTCATCACCTGTTTCCTTATCCACGCCATGATGAAGAGCCGCCACGGTCGCGCCGTGCTGGCGATCCGCGACAACGAGATCGCCGCCGAGAGCTGCGGCATCCAGACCACCTACTACAAGGTGATGGCGTTTGCCTTCTCCGCTGCCTTTGCAGGCCTGGCGGGCGGCCTGTACGCCTGCTATCTGGGCGTGCTGGACCCCTCCACCTTCGGCTTTATGAAGTCCATCGAAATTCTGGTCATGGTGGTGCTGGGCGGCATGGGCTCCATGCTGGGCTCCATCCTGTCCGCTACCGTGCTGACCATCCTGCCCGAGGCCACCCGCAGCTTTGAAAGCTACCGCATGGTGGTCTACTCGCTGGTGCTGGTGCTGATGATGATCTTCCGCCCGGGCGGACTGCTGGGCAGCTACGATTTCTCCCTGAGCCGCATCGTGGAAAAGGCCATGAACGGCGAACTGTTCCGCAAGCATACCGAAAAGGAGGCCGCTGACCATGAGTGAGTTCAAGACCAGACTGCACAGTGTGCCCTCCGGCGGTTTTCTGACCGACCGCGACAAGGACAAAAAGCCCATTCTGGACGTGCGTGAGCTGGGCATCGACTTCGGCGGTCTGACCGCCGTGGACAACTTCAACCTGATGATCGGCCGCAACGAGATCGCCGGTCTGATCGGCCCCAACGGCGCAGGCAAGACCACCGTGTTCAACCTGCTCACCAACGTCTACCAGCCCACCCGCGGCTCCATCCTGATCGACGGGATGCCCACTGCCGGCAAAAAGACCTATCAGGTCAACCGCATGGGCGTGGCGCGTACCTTCCAGAACATCCGCCTGTTCAAGGAGCTGAGCGTCATCGACAACATCAAGGTGGGTCTGCACGAGTCTATGAAGTACAATCTGGCCTCCTCCCTGCTGCGGATGCCGAACTACTGGAAAGAGGAAAAGCGGTGCACCGAGCGTGCACTGGAGCTGCTGGACATCTTCCACATGGCAGACCTTGCCAACGCACAGGCCGGCAGCCTGCCCTACGGCGCACAGCGCCGCTTGGAGATCATGCGTGCACTGGCTACCGGCCCGAAGCTTCTGCTGCTGGACGAGCCTGCCGCCGGTATGAACCCCTCCGAGACCGCCGAGCTGACCGAGACCATCCGCCGCATCCGCGACGAGTTCAACATTGCCGTGCTGCTGATCGAGCACGACATGAGCCTGGTCATGGGCATCTGCGAGGGCAT
>CAVKCU010000299.1:0-2224 GCA_963654645.1 Clostridiales bacterium
TGCAATGAGAAAGCTTCCGGCAGTGCTCTTGGCTCTCCCTTTGGGAGAGCTGTCAAGCCCGACAGGGCTTGACTGAGAGGGCGCACGCCGGCAGCCCTGTCACTAAAGTTTCAGACGTAATGAGAAGCTTCCCCACATACAAAAAGCTCCCCCTTTCGGGGGAGCTGGCGAACGAATGTGAGCCTGAGAGGGTTTATTTTACCATTTACCCAAACAGCACCACGGCGTAGCTTACGCCTTTGTCTACCACATAGGCAACGCCCAGCTTGGTTTTGCCCTTTGCCGCCTTAGTCATGGCTTCGGGGTAAATGCCGTCCTTCGGCAGAACAAAGATGATGTCCGAAGTGCTGTTGGGGTCCGGATGGATGTCAAAGCCCGGCGTAAAGTCATCTTTGCCCATACCGCCGCCGATGCCCTTGCCGATGCCCATGCTGTCAAAGGCAGAAGCGTAGTAACCCTGCTTCAGGTAGGTTTTTGCAACATTGTCTACATTGTTCTTCCGGTAGAGTTCGGTCTTATTCTCGTTAGTATCGCAGGACGGCGAGGCGCTGGCAACCCAGTAGGCAACATAGTAAGCCTTTTCGCTCAGCTCCGGACTGTAGGTCATATTATCGAACTGTTTGCACAGCTTCTTTACACTTTCGCTTTCAGCGTTCGAGCTCTTGGACCCCATCGGCGCACCCACGCTGGCGTCGCAGGCGGTGAATACAGTCAGTGCCATCAGGCCGGTCAGCAGACATGCCAGTAATTTCTTCCATTTTTTCATAAAACGATGCTCCTTTCCGTTCCGGGTTCGTTGCTTTTTGCTTTCTTCTGCATCCATGATACCTTTTTTTGGCGGGAAATGCAATCGTTTTGGTGCAAAAAAACAGGCTGCCGTGCAAAAAACACGGCAACCTGCGGAAAAAGCTTTATTTTGCGTACTCCACAGCGCGGCTCTCGCGGATCACGTTGACCTTGATCTGACCGGGGTAATCCAGCGTGTCCTCGATCTTTTTGGCGATGGAGCGTGCCAGCAGAATGACCTGATCATCGCTGATGACGTCGGGCTTGACCAGAATGCGCACCTCGCGGCCTGCCTGCACGGCAAAGGCCTGCTCCACGCCCTCGAAGCTGGAAGAGATCTCCTCCAGATTTTCCAGACGCTTGACGTAGCTTTCCACGTTCTCGCGGCGGGCACCCGGGCGGGCGGCGCTGATGGCGTCGGCAGCCTGAATGATGAACGCCAGCGGGGTCTTGGGCTCCACGTCGCCGTGGTGTGCCTCAATGGCGTGGATGATCTGGGTGTTCTCCTTGTACTTGCGGCAGATGTCCACGCCGATCTGGACGTGGCTGCCCTCGATCTCGTGATCCAGCGCCTTGCCGATATCATGCAGCAGACCGGCGCGGCGTGCCATAGTCACGTTCACGCCCATCTCGCCTGCCAGCAGACCTGCCACCCATGCCACTTCCATGCTGTGGGTCAGGGCGTTCTGACCAAAGCTGGTGCGGTACTTCAGCCGGCCGATCAGCTTGATCAGGTCGGGGTGCAGGCCGTGGATGCCCAGCTCCATCACCGCGCGCTCGCCCTCGCGCTTCATCTGCAGTTCCAGATCGTGGCGGCACTTTTCCACCGTCTCCTCGATGCGGGCGGGGTGGATACGACCATCGCCGATCAGGCGCTCCAGCGTCATGCGGGCGACCTCGCGGCGGGTCTGGTCGAAGGAGGACAGGGTAATGGCCTCCGGGGTATCGTCGATGATCAGATCCACGCCGGTAGCAGTCTCCAGAGCGCGGATGTTGCGGCCCTCGCGGCCGATGATGCGGCCCTTCATTTCATCGCTGGGCAGCGGCACCACGCTGACGGTGGTCTCGCTGCAATGGTCGGCAGCGCAGCGGCTGACAGCCTGCCCGATGAGGTTGCGGGCGATATTATCGCAGTTTTCCTTCAGGTCGGTCTCGTAGGCGGCAATGCGCACGGCCTTTTCGTGGGTCAGCTCCTCGTCCACCTTGTGCAGCAGCACCTCGCGGGCGTCCTCCTGGCTCAGACCTGCCAGCGTTTCCAGACGCTCCATCTCCTTGGCGCGCAAAGCATCGATCTCTGCCAGACGCTCCTCGGCTTCGGCGGCGCGCGCCTTCAGCTCTTCTTCCTTCTTTTCCAGCGCTTCGGTCTTGCGGTCCAGCGCAGTTTCCTTCTGGTCGATGCGGTTCTCCTGACGGCTGATCTCCGCACGGCGCTGCTTGA
>CAVKCU010000300.1:0-2204 GCA_963654645.1 Clostridiales bacterium
CATCTTTTCGCGGGTCAGCACATAGCTGTTCTTCAGGCGGATGTAGTCCTCCTCGTTGAAGAAGCGCTCCTTCTGCACGCGGGTCATATACAGGATGTCCAGCTCCGGCATGGACTCCTCCAGACTGCGGGTCTCCTTGTAGGGGATGCCGTTGGCCTCCAGCACATCGTTGATGATGTAATCCGGCACCCGCAGCTCCTCCGGGCTGATCAACACAAAGCGGACGTTTTTGCAGCGTGCCATGGTCTTGAGCAGAGAATGGACGGTGCGTCCGAACTTCAGATCGCCACACAGACCAATGGTCAGATCATCCAGCCTGCCCATGCGGCGGCGGATGGTCATCAGGTCGGTCAGGGTCTGGGTGGGGTGCTGATGACCGCCGTCACCGGCGTTGATCACCGGAATGCGGGAGTAGCGAGAAGCACGCAGCGGTGCGCCCTCCTTGGGGTGGCGCATGGCAACGATGTCGGCATAGCAGGATACCACCCGGATGGTGTCGGCTACGCTCTCGCCCTTGGAGGCGCTGGACACATTCTCGCTGGGAAAACCCAGCACATGACCGCCCAGGTTCAGCATGGCGGCCTCAAAGGACAGCCGGGTGCGGGTGGAGGGTTCGTAAAACAAAGTAGCCAGCTTTTTGTGGTTGGCAACCTCCTGATAGGCGGCAGGGTCGGCGCAGATACGGTCGGCAAGATCAAGCAGCTGTGTGATCTCCTGCTGGGTGAGATCCAAAGGATCGATCAGATGACGCATGGATAGGATACCTCCGTTTAAAGCAGTTTGCGTAAAATGGAAAAATCAAAAAAGTTTGTGTAGTAGCTCAGCGAGCGCATCACCGGCCTGCACAAACGATTGAAACATACCTCGTCCAGCAGCAGCATGGCTTCGCCCGGGGCAAGCCGCATGGCTGCGCGGATGGCCTCGTCGCCGCAGCTGGCCTTCAGGTGCGCCACGTTGGAAGAGATCTGCTGGTGGCACTCCTGCTCTAAGATCTCAAAGATGTCGCCGGTCAGGTCGATGCGGGTGTAGTCCCGGTTGCCGAACAGGCTGCGGGGCAGGTAGTCGATGGAGTAGATCACCGGGGTGGTGTCGGCAAGAATGCGCTTTTTGATGCAGATCACCTCATCGCCGACTTCTAGCGCCAGCGAATGCGCCATCTCCTCGCCTGCACGAAGAAGCATCACCTGAATGCCGTCGGCATGGGGATAGCTGCCAAAGCTGCGGATCAGCGGGTAGTATTCCAGCTTCTGGTCCAAGCGGCTGCGCAGCCCCAGCACAGCGCGGTTCACCACCGTGCCAATGCCGCGCACCCGCTCCACGTAACCGGCGCGCTCCATCTCGCTCAGCGCGTCACGGATCACGGTGCGGCTTACCCCCAGCTCAGCGGCAAGGTCTACCTCGGCGGGCAGGCGGTCGGCTTGGGCATAGCGCCCGTTGGACAGTTCTTCCAGCAGGCTTGCAACAACGCGGTCACTGATCACAGCGCCGCCCAAGCGGCTGGACGATGCCAGTGCGGGATCTTTCATGGATGGTTCCTCCGTTTCCGGGCGGCAAGCCGCCCCGAAATTCATACAAACGGGCAAGGAGGATTCCTCCACAGCCCCTTCTTTACTATTATAGCATAATTTGACATTTAGAAAAGCGTCATTTATACTGGAATCTGCTGAAAAGTACGATTTTATTTTGGAGGGCATAGTACAGATGGACTATTTTCTGCAAAAAGTATGCGGCAAGCCAGCCCGGCAGGCCGTCATCCTGCGGCGGTGCACCCCTGCCGAGGCTCCGGCGGTGTTCGCGCTGCAAAACGAAGTGCGCGCTGCCATGCCGCACCCGGAGCAGTTCGTGCCGGATACGCTGGAAAATATCGCTGATTATCTGCGCACCGGGATATGCATCGGTGTGTGGCAGCAGGGGCGGCTGGGCGCGTACCTCATTCTGCGCCTGTGCGGGCAGAGCGATGAAAACTACGCCGCTTTTCTGGGCGTGCCGCAAAGCCAGTGGCAGCACTGGGCGAATGCAGACAGCGCGGTAGTGCACCCGGACTGGCGGGGCAACGGTTTGCAGCGCGCCATGCTGGAGGCGGCTCTGCCGCTGCTGCCGCCGCAGATCGCCCATCTGGGGGCTACCGTCAGCCCGGATAACAGCTACAGCCTGCGCAACGCACAGGCCGGCGGCTTTGTCATACGCTGCCGCCGGGAGATGTA
>CAVKCU010000301.1:0-2161 GCA_963654645.1 Clostridiales bacterium
ATCTATCGTAAAACCGAAGATAAACGCGCCGCGCGACCCTTCAAAATGACCAAATCTCATACTTTGGGATGATTTACTTTTCCCCTTTGGATGGTATAATTAAACTATTATACTATAGCATTTCCCCCGTCCTTCACCCAAAAGGAGTTAAAATTGACCGGAAATATTCTGATAAAACCATCTGTGCAGCAAAAATTTGACAGCGTTATGCAAAGCGGTCGCATCCTTTTTTTCAGTGCGCCCTGCGGCTTTGGCAAAACGGCGCTGGCCAATGCGCTGCTGCGCGGGCATCGGACGCTGCGGCTGTGTGCCGATGCACCGGATTTTACGCTCCGCACACTGCCGAAAAACTGGGATGTCCTTTTGATCGACGACTTTCAGCTTTTGCAGGAGCAGGAAACCGCGCAGACGCTCTGTGAGCTGATCCGTGCCAACCCGGCACGACGGTTTGTGTTCCCCTCCCGCGGGGTGCCGCCGTCGTACCTGACGGCATTCCAGTACACGGGTCTTATGACCACGCTGGAGCCGGACGACCTTCTTTTTGACCGCGAGGATATACGCGGCTTTTTTGCCGCCCGCAAGGTAGCCGTGACGGAAAGCGAAATCAACGGCATCCTGAAAGAATCCATCGGCTACCCGCTGGGCGTCGCTGTTACGGCGCGGTGTATGTCCGGCGGCAAGCCGTTCGGCCCGGAAATCGTAGCGCAGGCTTACCGGGAGGTGTTCAGCTACTTCGAGGATGCCATCTACCGCCGGTTCGATCTTCCTATGCGGCATTTTTTGCTGGATCTTGCCCCCTTTGAGCGCTTTGATCTGGAAATGGCGCGGATGGTCAGCGGCGACCCCCGCGCCGGGAATCTGCTGGACTGGCTGCTGCATAACACAACGATGCTGCGCTATGACGATGTGCGGCACTTCCACTTCTGGCCGCAGTTCCGCGCCTTCCTTCTCTGGGAGATGGAAAAAGAATGCAGCGAGGAAAAGCGCCGCGCCGTTTTCAGCCGCGGGGCGCTTTACTACGAGCTGAAAGAGGACTATGCCCACGCGCTGGAATGCTACACCCAAAGCGGGGATCACGCCAAAATTTCCGAGCTGCTGACCCGCAATTCCGAGCAGCACCCCGGCATGGGGCATTACAGCGAGATGGAAAAGTATTACCGCGCTCTGCCGGAAAGCGAAATTTTGGCTTCGCCTTCCCTGATGCAGGGAATGAGTATGCTTTGCGCTTTGGCAATGGACTATGAAGGCTCGGAACGGTGGTACGGGGCGCTGAAAAACTTTGCCGACTGCCGCAAAAAACAGGACCCTGCCGCCAGACAGGCTCGCAGCCGCCTTGCATGGCTGGATATTTCCCTGCCGCAGCGCGGTGTGGAGGGGATGATAAAAACATTCCCGGCTGTGTTCCGGCTGCTGACCGATAAAGAAATAACGCTGCCGCCTTTTTCCGTGACCAGCACCTTGCCCAGCATTATGAACGGCGGCAAGGATTTTTCAGAGTGGAGCAAAAAGGACGATCTTTTGTATCGGACGCTTCGCACCCCGGTAGAGGCCGTGCTGAAAAAAGACGGCGTGGGGCTGGCGGACTGCGCCGTTGCCGAAAGCAAATTTGAAAAGGGCGAAAACATCACCGAGCGTATGCTTGCGCTTATCCCGCAGGTGAGCGAGATTCAGCAAAAGGGAACGCCGGATATAGAGTTTGCCGTGAACGGGCTGCTGGCGCGCTGCCAGCTGTCCAAGGGGCAGGCGGCAGATGCCCGCCGCACGATTGAAACGCTGCGCGCCCGGTTTGAAGCGCAGGGTCAGACCCGCTTTTTGCCGAATATGGACGCGATGCTCTGCCGGATGGCACTGCACTGTGACGATCAGGACAGTGCCGACGAGTGGTACCGCACAAAAGCCCCCCGCGACCCCATGCACCTGAACGTAATGAAGCGGTATCAATACCTGACGCAAGCCATGGTTGAAATTGCGCAGAACCGCCCGGACGCCGCCCTGCTGACGCTTTCGCCGCTGGAACGTTACATACAGGGCTGCGGGCGGCATATTGACGGCATCCACCTGAACATTCTGTGCGCCCTTGCCCTGTACCGGAAAAAGGACGACGCATGGCGGGCGCGGCTTACGGCAGCGCTGGATACGGCGGCAGAGTACAGCTTTATCA
>CAVKCU010000302.1:0-2153 GCA_963654645.1 Clostridiales bacterium
CCTTGCCGCCGTGCAGGCGCTGGGCGCCACCAACAGCTTTACGGTGGGCGTATATAATGTAGCGGAGAAGAAATACTACGCCAACAGCTTCAGCGGCAGCTTTGAGATCGTGTCCCTGACCGGCACCATCAACACCATGAATGGTGAATTTTACACCCACCTGCACATGAGCGCCGGCAACGACAAGGGCGAAGTGTTCGGCGGGCATCTGAACCGGGCGGTGGTCAGCGCCACCTGCGAGATGGTGGTGGAGGTTCTGGACGGAACGGTAGACCGTGCCTACGACCCCGTTACCGGGCTGAACCTGTTTAAGTTCTGATCTTATCTATAAAAAGCCAAGACCGCTGCGCGATGTCTGCGCAGCGGCCTTTTGCTTATAGCTCCTCCTGCCGGGTGTAAGGCTCCATGCCGTGGTCGGCGGGGTCATAGTATTCCAGCAGGGTGATGTAATTTTCCAAAAAGTGGCACAGCACCGTTTTTAGGATGCCGCTCAGCTGCCCCTTTACCGTGACGGCAGACAGGGCAAAGTCCGCCACCAGCTGCACCGTCTCCGGCTGCAGTTCAAAGCACAGACCGACCGCCAGCATGGGGATGACGACCTGCTGCGCCTGCAGCGGCACCGCGCTGCCCAGCTTTTCCAGCACCGGGCGGCTCAGGGCAGAAGCCGCCTGCACACTGCGCTCCACCTTTTCCTGCGGGAACTGCTGCATGGGCTCCATGCCGCGCAGCTGCGCCACTACGGCGGCATCGTCCAGTATGACGCCCCGGGTCACCTCTGCCTCCGTGCGGGTGTTGGCGCATTGCAGCATACAGCGCATGGCGTCCTCGTAGTCCTCGTAGTAGGTCTGACGGCTGCCGAACAGGGTCATCATGGACTGCAGCACGGCATCCGTTTCCCCGGCGACCGCCAGCTGCCCGAAATCCAGCGATGCGCCGTCCATCCGTTCGCAGTGCTCGTTCAGCGCCTGCAGCTCCTCCGGGATGACTGTAGAGGGCAGGAACCGGTCGTTGCCGTTGCGGTGGAAGCCCCACTCTGCCGGCAGCACACGAGGGATCATGTCCCCGCTGGAAATGATGTTGAAGATATTACTGGCAGTCCAATCCGGCTTCAGGCTGCCGGCTGCCGTGTGGTTGTTGTCAAAATCCTGCTGCAGCTCCGGGCAGTCTGCCGCCGTCAGGGACGCCGGAGCGGCAAAGGTATAGACAAAGGTGTTCTTCTTTTCCAGCTGCGGCAGTACGGCGGGCAGACGCGCCGCAGCCAGATTCATCACCGCGCCGCCCCGGCTGTAGCCGCCCATCCAGAGCTTCAGGGTGCCCAGCGGCTGGCGCTTAGCCGAAGTCAGAACGTAGGTGCGTATCTTTTCGGTCAGCTGCCGCGTTGCCGCCACAAAGCCCGTGTGGGCGCTGCCGGGTCCCGCATGAAGATTGCTGGACCATTCAGCACCGTAGCCTGTGCTGCGCGCAAACGCCCCGATAATGGTCACCTGTCTGCCGCCCCGCACCACCGTTTTACGGGCCACAGCGCAGGCTACCGTGTCCGGGGTATCGTTCAGGCTGTGGGTATAGTTGAACAGCGTTACCTCGGTAAAGCCCAGCTTTGCAAAGGCATCCCGGATATGCTCGGCGCGTCCAGCCTCGCCCTCTGCCCAGTAGTACCGATCGCTCTCCCATGTACAGCCGGCTGCCGCCGTCATGCCCATGGTCGCCAGCGCCAGATAGTGATCATACTCCATGGCAGAGTGATCGAACAGGCTGTCGCTGTAATAGTATTCGTGCCGTAGGTCAGCGCTGCTGCGGTCGCTGCGGTAGCGCAGCGTGTAGTAGTCATCCGGCACAGCACGGCCCACCGTAGCGGTTGCTGCCCCGGCCTGCGGCAGCGCCGCACCGGGAGCAAGCGCCCCAGCCGCAAGGGTCACCGCAAGGCCCCTGCAAAAATCCCGTCGTTTCATGCTTCCATCCCCCGTATCTGCTCCTGCGGCTTATGACCCGCAGGCTTTTTTCTAGTATAATCCTTTTTGCCGCCGGATGCAATTTTTACTTGCGGCAGCAGACGGGACGATTGGGAATGCGCACCGCGGTGGTAAGAGGATACAGCCGGGGGATGTTCTCTTTTGACACCAAAAGAGAACCAGAAAAGTGCCAGCGATTTCGAC
>CAVKCU010000303.1:0-2141 GCA_963654645.1 Clostridiales bacterium
ATACGGTCGACCGGCAGCCGCAGAACGGCGGCAACGGTCTTGGCTGTCAGGATGACTTGGCGTATACTTTGACCGCCACAGACCGCCACGCGGTCTACAGCCGCCAGCGTGTGGATGACTTTCGGCATAATGATGTGGCAAGTACCCAGAGTGCCCGTCAGTACAAGGACGCAACCGACCTGATTTGCCAACAGGCAGAAGCCTGTGCCCATCTCATTCGCCGCCTCACGCCGCTGGAGTGTGAAAGACTGCAGGGCTTCCCGGACGGCTGGACGGATATACCCGGTGCTTCGGACAGTGCCCGTTATAAAGCGTTGGGCAACAGTGTGGCGATACCCTGCGTGGAGTTTATCATGTCGCGCATCGCCGCCGCGCTTTTATGAAGCACAGCGTTGACAACAGGGGTTAAGTCGGGGTATAATATCCCTGAAAGACGAGGTGACAGACATGGATAACAGGGAGCAGCTAAGGCGCATCACGGAACTGACCGAGCAGATCGCCGGACTGCCGAAGGGGTATCTTTCCAAAAAAACCATCGGCGGAAAGGTCTATTACTATCACCAGTGGTCGGAAAACGGCGTCAAGCAGAGCCGCTATCTGCACGACAGTGAGATCGCGCCGCTGGCAGATAAAATCGAAAAGCGCAAGGAACTGCAGGCGCAGCTGCGCATGCTGAAATCACAGAAAAGCAGACGAAATGAGGCGACAGGTATGAAATGCACCTTTATGCATAAACGAACCCCCGTGGCAGAGCTCGAGCTGGACGATGTGACCGGCTTTATACAAAAAATTGGCAGTGTCTACGCACCGGAGCATCTGCCTATCGGCATCCCTGTGCGAAACGAGATCGCCGACCGTGCGGCGTTTAACGACTGGTGGCGGGATCGCTCTATTCCGGCAAGCCGCAGCGGTGTGCGGGAAGCACTGGAATCGTTGGGGGTGGCAGACACCAAAATGCTGCTCGTCCGCTGCTACGGGCTGAGCCTCTCGGATCAGTACTGGATCTGTCCGGAAGGCGCGGAGCTTCGGTGGGAGGACATCAACTTTTTCCAAAATGATTTCTCGGAGGACATCGGAGATGTGCTGTTCGGAGAAAGAAAGAAGAAGGACGCACTCAATTTCAGCTCCCCCGACAGCACATCGGACGGCAATCTGAAAAAGCGGTGGAAGATCATCGATGGGAAGCGATGCCTGATCAAGGGCGGCAGCAATCCGTTCCGGCAGCAGCCGTTCAACGAGGTGATCGCCTCCGGCATCATGGAGCGGCTCGGCATTCCTCATGTATCGTATACAGTCATCTGGAGCAAGGATGCACCCTACTCGGTCTGTGAGGATTTTGTTACGGAGAATACGGAGTTGATCCCGGCGTGGAGGCTGCTGCAGGCGAAAAAGCAGAAGAACAGCACCTCCCGATACCGGCATCTATTGGAGTGCTGCGAGCTGCTCGGCATCGGGAACATTACGCCGTTTTTAGACCGGATGCTGGTGCTGGACTATATCATCGCAAACGAGGATCGCCACTTCAATAACTTTGGGGCACTGCGAAACGCGGAAACGCTGGAATGGCTCGGTATGGCTCCGATCTATGACAGCGGCTCCTCCCTTGGCTATGATAAGATGCCCGGTCAGATGCGCTCGGAAAAGGATGTGGTCTGCAAGCCCTTCAAAAACCACCACGCCGAGCAGCTGAAGCTGGTGACCGATTTTGATTGGATCGACTTTGATCGCCTCTCCGATGTAGACGAGCTGATCTCCAGCGTACTGTCTTGCGAGGAAGCTGCCGACTATATCGATGAGGGACGTATCCATGCGATCACGGAAAGCGTGCAGCGCCGGATCGGTCATCTGCAGGAGCTTGCGATGACGCAGACGCCACGGCAGCTCGATACCACCGAGGACGATGTCCGAGAAGAAGTTGCCGCGGATTACGCGCCGAAAATGGAACTGTAATGCAAATACAGCGTAAGAGCAATGGATCAGCCGCTTTGCGAATCGCAGGGCGGCTGATCTTTTCATTCCCTTGCCTGTTGGCTGCGGACGGCGTAGCCGCTTTGGTGGTATCGCTTCTGTTTTGCCATGCTTCTTCGTTAGACTTGGTGAATAGCTTTCCACGCCTTCTTCCGGTATGCTTTGCTTGCAAA
>CAVKCU010000304.1:0-2140 GCA_963654645.1 Clostridiales bacterium
TCCGGCAGGATCATGGTCTCCTCCACCACATAGCCTGCGGCGGTGAGCATTTGGGCAATCAGCGGGCCGCTTTTATCCTCCCGCTCGCCGCGGCTGCCCTTATCCGAAAGGGTGATGACGGCAGCGCGCAGGGGCGGGTCTTCCGGTGCAGGCAGCAGGGTCACCGCGTCCCCCACATGGATCTCGCCGCCGGTGAGCACCCGGGCGAACACGCCCTCGTGGGGCATGATGCACTCGCCGGTCTGCTGCTTGATAACGCAATCATTGTGGCACTCTTTGCCGATCTGGGTCATTTCCAGCACCACGTCCCCGATGGCGAACCGGCTGGTCACCGGCAGGCTGCGGAAATCGAAGCCCTCGATGACCAGATTTTCGCCGAAGGCACCGTAGTCCACCCAGAGCTTTTTGCGGAAGTCCTCGATCTTTTCGGCGCTGAGCATACTGACCTGACGGTGCCAGTTGCCGCCGTGGGCGTCCTCCACGATGCCCCATTCCGGGGTCAGGACGGCGCTGGGCACCTCGGTTTTTACGGTGCCCCGTTTGGGGCTGGTGCAGATTGCCAGAAGCTTACCCATACTTATTTATCCTCCAATGCGATACATCCCGCGGGTAGCGGGCATGGAACTGTCGTTAAAATGGTGTTCCCGGGGCTTTGCCCAGATGGTCTCCCGGATAGCAGCCAGCAGCTGCGCATCGTCCGCGCCGCTGCGCAGCAGTGCGCGCAGGTCGCACCCGGTCTCGCTGGCAAGGCAGGGGCGCAAAAAGCCCTGACTGGTCAGCCGCACCCGGTTGCAAGAGGCGCAGAACTTGCCGTGCACCGCTGCAATAAAGCCGATGCTGCTCTGCCAGCCCGGTACGGTGTAATACACTGCCGGACCGTCGCCCAAGGTGTGCTCCTGCGCGGGGGAAAGGGGCGCAAGCTCCGACCAGCGCCGGGCAAACCGCGCCCGCAGCTCCGGGCCGGAGATGCAGGGCATGGCAGCGCCGTAGCCGATGGGCATCATCTCGATGAACCGCACCTGCAGGGCGTTATCTTTTGCCAGTGCGGCGATCTGTTCCAGCTCGCCCTCGTTGATGCCTGCCTGCGGCACGCAGTTCAGCTTGACGGGCAGGCCGCTTTCCAGCGCCGCCTGCAAGCCCGCCTGCACGGCGGCAAAATCGTCCCGGGCAGTGATCTGCCGGAACACCTCCGGGCGCAGGGTGTCCAGACTGATGTTCACGCCGTCCAGCCCGGCGTCCAGCAGGGCAGGCAGCTGCTCTGCCAGCAGCACTGCGTTGGTGGTCATAGTGACCCGGCGGATGCCCGGGGTCTTTTTAAGCCCTGCCACCAGCTGCGCCACATTCTTGCGCACCAGCGGCTCGCCGCCGGTCACCCGCACGGTGTCGATGCCGCACTGGGCAAACAGCGCCGCCAAGCGCAGAAATTCCTCATAGGTCAGCACGGCCTCCCGCTCCAGCTTTTCCACGCCGTCCGGCATACAGTAGCGGCAGCGCAGGTTGCACAGGTCGGTCACCGACAGGCGCAGATAATGGATCTCGCGCTGGTAACGATCAAACATAGCCGCCCTCCGCCCGGATGTAGTGACCGCTCTTGCCGCCGGTCTTTTCCACCAGATGGATCTCGCCCAGTTCCATGCCTTTATCCACAGCCTTGCACATATCGTAGATGGTCAGCAGCGCGGTAGAAACGCCGGTCAGCGCCTCCATCTCCACGCCGGTCACACCGCTGGTCTTGACGGTGCACAACGCTTCCACAGCCTGCCGCTCGGGCAGCAGACGGAACTCGATGCCCACTTTGGTCAGGGGCAGCGGATGGCACAGGGGGATCAGCTCGCTGGTGCGCTTGGTAGCCATGATGCCCGCAATGCGCGCCACGCCCAGCACATCGCCCTTTTTCACGGTGCCGCTCTGCACGGCGGCAAAGGCTTCGGCGTTCATGGTAATAATGCCGTGGGCAGTGGCTTCCCGGGCGGTGACGGGCTTTGCGCTCACATCTACCATCACGGCATTCCCGGCGGCATCAAAATGTGTCAGATGATTTTCACTCATATTTTTTCACCTTAGTAAAGCCGAAAGGCTTTGACGGAGAGGGTTTCAGCAGTGCCCAAAGCCGCAGTTCGGCCAGTGGCACACTTCGCAG
>CAVKCU010000305.1:0-2129 GCA_963654645.1 Clostridiales bacterium
CCATGCCAAAGGCTCCCTCCTCGAGGGAGCTGGCAAAACCGTCAGGTTTTGACTGAGGGAGTTCGTTCCAAACCCCTCCCGTGAAAATAGCGTTTGGAGCGCTCCGCAGAGCGCGACAAACGCGAAATTATAAATAATTCTTCCGCTGAACATGGCCAGAGCGCAAGCGGAGGCCATTTTCAATCTATTTTTCCACAAACATTTTGGAAGATGTGGAAAAACCGCGCGGCGGGTGTATCTTTTTGCGCAAAAACGTGGTAAAATAGACTGTAAAATCAGAAAGTGTGCGCTGCGGCAGGTCTGTCGTGCCGGGCGCGCGGAAAGGATGCAGTATGCAGGGAACGACCATTGCCGCCATCGCAACGCCCCCCGGGGCGGGCGGCATTGCCGTGGTGCGCCTGTCCGGCGCAGAGAGCTACGCCGTGGCTGCCCGGGTGTTCCGCCCGGCAAACCCGGCAAAAAAGGCGGAAGAGGCCAAAGGCTACACCGCACTGTTCGGGCATTTTGTGGACAGGGAAGAAGTCTTTGACGAGGGCGTCGCCCTGTTTTTCCGCGCGCCCCACAGCTACACCGGCGAGGACGTGGTGGAGCTTTCCTGCCACGGCGGCAGCGCGGTGGCGCGGCGGCTGGTGGAAGCCTGCCTTGCAGCGGGCGCGCAGCCTGCAGCCCCCGGCGAGTACACCCGCCGCGCCTTTCTGAACGGCAAGCTGGGGCTGACCCAGGCCGAAGCGGTGATGGACCTCATCGCAGCAGACGGGCGGCAGGGGGCAGCGCTGGCAAATGCAGCGCTGGGCGGCGCACTGGCGAAAAAAATCAACGCCCAGAAAGCCCAGCTGACCGCCTTGCAGGCGCATCTGGCTGCATGGGTGGACTTCCCGGAGGAGGATGTGCCGGAGCTGGATCCCGCCCACCTGCGCACTGTGCTGGACGCCGTGCGGGAGGAGCTGGACGGCCTGATCCGCAATTACGATGCCGGTGCAGTGCTGCGCGAGGGCGTGGACTGCGCCATCGTGGGACGCCCCAACGCGGGCAAATCTACCTTGCTCAATCTGCTGGCAGGGTTCGACCGCGCCATCGTCACCCCGGTGGCGGGCACCACCCGCGATGTGGTGGAGCAGGCGGTGCAGCTGGGGGAGATCCGGCTGAACCTCTTCGACACCGCCGGTCTTCGGGAGACAGAGGACGCCATTGAAGCCGAGGGCATCCGACGTAGCTGGAAAAAACTGGAAGAAGCCGGGCTGATCTTAGCGGTCTTTGACGGCTCCGAGCCGCCTAGCCGGGAGGATTTGGCGCTGGCACAGCGCTGCGCGGGCCGTCCCGCCATTGCCCTTGTGAACAAGGAGGACAAGCCCACCCAGTTTGATGCAGAGCTCATCGCCCCGTATTTTGCCATGGTGCTGCCGGTCTGCTGCCGGGAAGAGGGGAGCCGCAAGGTCATCGCCGCTGCGGTGGCGCGGCTGCTGGGTACGGGGAACATCGACCCCCACGCCGCCAGCCTGTCCGGGCAGCGGCAGCTTTCTGCCGCTCTCCGCGCCCGGGACGCCGTAGCCGGGGCACTGGATGCCGCCGCCGGCGGTTTTGGACTGGACGCCGTCTCGGTCTGCGTGGATGACGCACTGGACGCCCTCTGCGACCTGACCGGCGAAAACGCCTCGGAAGCCGTCATCGAACAGGTGTTCGAGCGGTTTTGTGTGGGGAAATAAGGAAAGTACGCCCTCTCAGGCGCTCCCGCGCCAGCTCTCCCAAAGGGAGAGCCAAGGTCTAAGGCTCGTTGCTAAAGTATAAGGCATAATGAGGAAGATTCCGGTAGTGCTCTTGCCTCTCCCTTTGGGAGAGGTGGATGCGAACGCAGTGAGCAGACGGAGAGGGCGCACGCCGGGAGAAACTCCCCCAGTCTCGCTGCGCTCGACAGCCCCCTCTAGGATGGGGCCTTTGGCATGACGGTACAGTTTCCGGCTAAAGCGCAAAGTTTGCGGGCGCGCCAGAGGCTCCCTCTCAGAGGGAGCTGGCAAAGCCGTCAGGCTTTGACTGAGGGAGTTCACCCCAAGGTAAAATTTGCATTTCAAATCAATTATTAGAGGAAACCCGAAAGTATATGAACCACTTAGGAGATTATGATGTCATCGTCA
>CAVKCU010000306.1:0-2118 GCA_963654645.1 Clostridiales bacterium
GTGGAGGGCGCTGTGGATGTCATCTACAACACCCTGCGGGAGACCGGCCTGCTGTGGGACGAAGGCCCGGACATCGGCGGCCCCGTGGGCCCCTATGTGCAGAGCGAGCGCATGGGCATGTTCAAGCAGTATGCCGAGCAGCTGGTGGCAGAAGGCAAGGCGTATTACTGCTTCTGCACCGAGGAGCGTCTGGAAGCTCTGCACGCCGAGCAGCGCGCTGCCGGTGAGATGACCCACTACGACGGCTGCTGCCGCGAGCTGCCCAAGGAGGAAGTGGAAAAGCGCCTTGCCGCAGGCCAGCCCTACGTCATCCGCCAGAAGATCCCCCGCGAGGGTGTGACCGGCTTTGACGATGTGGTGTACGGTCACATCGAGGTGAACAACAGCGAGATGGACGACCAGATCCTTATCAAGACCGACGGGATGCCCACCTACAACTTTGCTAACGTTGTGGACGACCACCTGATGGGCATCACCCACGTCATCCGCGGCAGCGAGTATCTGTCCTCCACCCCCAAGTATAACCTGCTGTATCAGGCCTTTGGCTGGGACATCCCCACCTATATCCACTGCCCGCCGGTGATGAAGGACGCCCAGAACAAGCTGTCCAAGCGCAACGGCGATGCAAGCTATCAGGACTTGGTGGCTAAGGGCTACCTGACCGAAGCTGTGCTGAACTATATCTGCCTGCTGGGCTGGAGCCCCCGCGGCGAGTACGCCGAGCAGGAGATCTTCTCCCTGCCGGAGCTGGTCAAGATCTGGTCGCCGGACGGCATTTCCAAGTCCCCCGCCATCTTCGACCCCCTCAAGCTGCGCGCCATCAATGCGGAGTATATCCGCCGCCTGAGCCCCGAGGAGTTCCAGAAAAAGGCGGAGCCGTGGATCGACAGCGCCGTGCACAGCGCCATCGACAAAAAGCTGCTGTGCGCAAACCTGCAGCCCCGGTGCGAGGTGCTGGGCGAGATCCCCGAGCAGCTGGATTTCTTTGACGCCATGCCGGAGTATGACGTGAGCCTGTACGCCAACAAAAAGCAGAAGACCACCCCGGAAACGGCTAAGGAAGCACTGGAAGCCCTGCTGCCGGTGCTGAGCGACGAGGCGCTGGATTTTGCGAATCGCGATGCTGTGTTCGATGCCTGCAAGGCGAAGGCTGAGGAGCTGGGCAAAAAGAACGGCTGGCTGCTCTACCCGCTGGGCATTGCCCTTTCCGGCAAGCAGCGCACCCCCGGCGGCGGCACCGACCTTGCCTGCATGATGGGCCGCGAAAAGACCCTGCAGCGCGTGCAGGATGCCCTTGCAAAGCTGAACGGCTGAATAGAATAAGTAACAGTGATCTGGGAGGTGGAACCTATGATGTACCCGTTTATGACATTGGACGACGATACCGAGATCGTGCATTCCGAGATGAAGCCCGATGGCAGGGTGAAGGTGTACCTTGAAAAACCGGATGCAGAAGATTGCTTCCACTCAGCAGTGTGCTGGCTGCCGGGCTATGACTGGCAGGAGGTGCACGGCTTCACGCCGGAGGAGATCGCGCGGTATCAGAAGATCGTAGAGTCCACCGCGCACCTGATCTTGCAGTTCTCCCAAGAAGGAGG
Organism: Clostridiales bacterium; assembly: GCA_963654645.1. Taxonomy (GTDB): domain Bacteria; phylum Bacillota; class Clostridia; order Oscillospirales; family Ruminococcaceae; genus Faecalibacterium. The sequence continues at coordinate 1,599 of CAVKCU010000306.1, forward strand.
CGTGGAAAATGCCGCAGGTTTTTAAGGTTGGTTCTTACTGGGTCTATTTCTGGGCCAATGAGAACGAACCGCTTGAACCGATCCATGTGCACGTTGCGCAGGGCGCACCCAACAGCAACGCCACCAAAATCTGGATCACCAAGGCAGGCGGCTGCTACCTGTGCAATAATAACTCTCAGATCCCGCCCCGGGTGCTGCGCAACATTATGGCAGTTATTGAAGCGCGCAGCGGTGAAGTGATCGAAAAATGGACAGCCTTTTTTGGTGAGATCCGCTATTTCTGCTGAACAATTGAAAATACCCCCAAAGCCCTGCGACAAAATGACAGCCGCAGGGCTTTTTTGCGTCTTTGGGCGGGTTTGGGGCGGTTCTATGCACCGCGCCAAAAACTGCCGCTGCCCCGCGTTACAGTATATGCAGACAGTGCGGGGAACAGAACAAAACTCCCCGCCGGAAAGCGGGGATTTTTTATGACAGAGCGGATGGGTGTTTTATCTTCGGACGGGCGGTGCTTGCAGCC
>CAVKCU010000307.1:0-2118 GCA_963654645.1 Clostridiales bacterium
TTGTAGCATTCCGCTGGAGAGCGGTCTATAAATACTACTATTTTATTATACGAGGTAACGCCTATGAACAATACGATTCCTTTTCACTCCGCAACTCACGCTCCACAGATCACGGTGGACGTGAACATCCTGTCCATGCTGAAACAGGCGGCATCCTGTTTGAGCGAAATGGCAAGCGAGAATGTCTACCTTGCCGCCATCGGCCCGGACATGGAACTGACCATTATCATGGAGGAGGATGCCCCTTCCGTTCTGCCCTGTTTTGACGAGGACGATGCCCTGATTTCCGTGAAGGGTGCGCCGCTGTTTATCAGCTACAATCCGGCGCAGGTCCTCAAGCTGGCAGGCAAGCGGTATCTGACCGGCCCGGTCATTTTCTACCGCACCGATAGAAACAGAGCCATCGTATCCCTGACGGTGGAGGACATTTACCGTTTTCAGACCTATCTGGAAAATCACAGCACCACCCTGATGGCAGATGGGCAGAAGCTGACCTGCATCTGCATCGACTGAGGTGTGCCATGCTGAACTTTTTTATCGGTTTCGCATTTTTTGAAGCAGGTGTCTTTTTCGGCTTCTTCGTGGCGGCTCTGATGCAGGCAGCACGAAGCGGCGAAATCGGACTGAATGGAAAGGAGGATTCGCATGGAAGAGAACACCCTGTCGGTGCTGAAAATTGCACCGGGGCAGTATCCGCAGCAGGTCGAGATCGATAACGACCTGAAAGCCTTGCAGCAGGCTGTGGGCGGCTCCATCGGCGCAAGCTACCCGTTTGAAGATCCGGTTGCCATCGTCTACAACGATGACGGCAAGCTCATGGGATTGCCGTTCAACCGTGCCCTGCGGGATGAGAACGGGCAGATGTACGATGCCGTTGCCGGGACTTTTCTGGTGGTAGGTCTGGGCGAGGAGGATTTTGCATCCCTGACCCCGGAACTGGCGCAGAAGTACGAGCAGCTTTTCCACCAGCCGGAAGCCTTTCTGAAGCTGGGCAACCGTCTGCTGGTGCTGCCGGTGCCTGATGAACCTCCCGCAGAAAAGCCCCGCACCAAGCCCCCGGCAGAGCATGACCGCTAAAATCACCCTGCTGCACGGGAGGTGATGGCAGTGCAGGAAGAAATCGAACAGAAAACATTCAACATTATGATCTCCACCACAAAGCTGTCAGCCCGGACCGTCCTCCGGGCGGTAAAGGCGGCGTTTCGGCTGTACCAGTCCAAAACATCCCAAGGCAAGCAGAGCGTCCGCACCCTATTGCGGCAAAACCGGGGCGTGTCCAGCGTGGAGATCAGCAAGACCGGCATCCGTGGGCTGGAACGCTATGCCAAAAAGTACGGCATCGACTATGCCATCAGCAAGGACACCTCCGAGGTGCCGCCCCGGTATCTGGTCTTTTTCAAAGCCCCGGACGCAGAAGCCTTTCACTCGGCGTTCAAGGAGTATTCGGCATCTTTGCTCAACAAGGACAAACGCCCCTCGGTGCTGGCACGATTGCATGAACTGGTGCAGGCGGCGGCAGAACTCCCCGGCAAAGTCCGGCACAAGGAACAGGAGCGTGGACTGTGACCACGAAAAAGCTGACAAAGCTGCTGGCACTGTATCTGCCCTATATTTTACTGGGACTGGCGGCAACCAACTTCGGTGAAGCATGGCGGCTTGCCGAGGGCAAGGAACTGGGCGATAAGATCATGTCCATGATGGGCACCTTCCCGATGGCATTTGCAAACCCTCTGCCCAGCCTGCATCCGCTTGATTTGCTGGTGGGTCTGTGCTGCGGTGCAGGGTTACGACTGGCGGTCTATCTGCGTGGCAAAAATGCCAAGAAGTACCGCCATGGCATGGAGTACGGCTCTGCCCGGTGGGGCACGCCCAAGGATATTGAGCCGTTCATGGCTCCCAAGTTTGCCGACAACATTATCCTGACCAAAACGGAACGGCTGATGATGAGCAATCGCCCACCGGACCCCAAGAACGCCCGGAACAAAAACGTGCTGGTGGTGGGCGGCTCCGGCAGCGGCAAAACCCGGTTCTGGCTCAAGCCCAACCTTTTACAATGTCACAGTTCCTATGTGGTCACTGACCCGAAAGGTAGTATCGTGGTCGAGTGCGGGAACGCAC